>NZ_JANQDJ010000053.1:0-46967 GCF_029891685.1 Umezakia ovalisporum Ak1311
ACGGTCTGAGGATGTCTTTGACAATCTTGGGAAATGAATTTATAATCATTATCAATTATTCTATTTTAATACTTCGCCCAGAATTTACCATATTTTGGGCTATTTTTATCACCTCTTTCTTAACATTCAACACTTGTGTAATAAAGCCCCATTTATAGCTAAATTAAATAATTGTGAATCAGAAGCAGCAGAAACCCAAATGGATCTGAAATTTCCAGTGAAATGTCAACATATTTTCCTAGAGTAAGGAAGATATTCATATAGTAAATATAATCAAGTTTTAAGTGGATTAGTAAGAATGATCAATCATCCAGAAAGTTGGTTAATGAGTAGCAATTAACCATTGTTCTCAATAAAAAATTTAGAATAATGTTTAAGAATAAACATCTCAAAAAATGGGCAACAATTGTGAGCCATCACCTGCCCCGTTTGTCTTTACGCGAGGTGACAGGTTTGGCAACTTGGAGTTTTGGAATGGTAATGACCGACTCAACTAGTATAACAAGAGTATCGCAATTTATTAGTGAACTAAATCAGGAAAAAAGTAATACAGTCAGACAAAGACTAAAAGAATGGTATCAAGATGCCAATAGCAAAAAAGGATAAAAACGAAGTGAGTTAGATGTTCCTGAATGTCTTTTGCCTTTACTAAAATGGATTTTGAGCATGTGGCATAGTGAAGAAAAATCCCTGTCACTAAAGATAGATACCACCAATATCCGGCAGAATTTTACAGTTCTTTCTGTTCACCTTCTTTATGGTGGATGTGCTATTCCCCTGGCTTGGAAAATTGTCAAAGGAACAGAAAAAGGCTCTTGGAAACCTCGGACTCTCTCAGTTGGTAGTGATATCAATTAACACCATCCCTAAAGCTTCGGAGAACAAATTCCTGCTCTTTATCAGGCCCCAAAACCCTCTTTTGTCGGGGAAAGTGTCCGTCAAATTTTTTGTTTTCTGCAAGGATTACTCACCATTATCGCTGATTTACTTAATGGCAAAGGCATTTGTTTAAATGGCTTATTCCCATTCCCGCCTCCTTTTTCTCCATCTGCTTTTAATAGATCTTAAAGGGGTATTTTTCCATAAGAGGTATAACTTAGTTGTCTACGATACCTCCTTGTCTTCCAAGTCTAGCCCTGACGACAATGTAAAAAACCTACCTTTGTGAGCAAGGCCTCTCCTGAGTGAGGAGAGGAGATCGTTTCAGGAAAGTTAAAGCTGAGGTGAGGTGAAAAGGCGAATTGATAGGTTACTTGAATACCTGTGTACCGTTCACTAATTTAATTTGACTACTTATTAGCTTGATATTTAGATATCTAAATCGGTGAAATTGAGTTTAGAACCGTAGGTTTCGATGAATTCACGTCTAGGTGCAACACGATCACCCATTAGAATTGTGAAAATACGATCAGCTTCGGCGGCATCTTCAATTTCTACTTGTTTCATTTTCCGAGTTTCTGGGTTCATTGTTGTATCCCAGAGCTGTTCCGGCATCATTTCACCCAAACCCTTGAAGCGTTGGATAGTGTAGTTGGCGTTGCTGGGGAATTGTGCGATTTTCTGTTGTAATTCCCGTTCGCTATAGCAGTATTCATGATTGCGTCCCCGTTCCAATTTAAATAATGGGGGACAAGCAATATATATAAAACCTTCTTCAATGAGCGAGCGCTGATAACGATAGAAGAAAGTTAACAAAAGTGTACGGATATGGGATCCATCTACGTCAGCATCAGTCATAATAACAATCCGGTGATAACGCAGTTGGGAAGGGTCAAATTCATCACCTTTTACCCCTAAACCAAGGGCTGTAATCAAGGATTGGACTTCGTTATTTTTGTAGATTTTCGCGTCGTCAGTCTTCTCAATGTTGAGGATTTTACCACGTAGAGGCAGGATAGCTTGGGTACGGCGATCGCGTCCTTGTTTAGCACTTCCACCTGCTGAGTCACCTTCCACAATAAAAATTTCCGACTCCCTGGGGTCACGGGAACTGCAATCTGCCAATTTACCGGGTAACGGCGAAGATTCCAACACAGATTTGCGCCGTACTAACTCCCTCGCATGGCGGGCTGCTTCTGCGGCTTTAAAAGCTTGAATAGCTTTATCTAAAATTGAGTCGGCGATACCAGGATGAAATTCTAAGTACTCAGTCAGAACTTCTCCCACCAGGGAATCAACAATACCCCTAACTTCCGTGTTACCGAGTTTAGTTTTGGTTTGTCCTTCAAATTCTGGATCTGGTACTTTAACAGAAATTACTGCTGTTAAACCTTCCCGGACATGTTCCCCACTGAGGTTAGATTCATGCTCTTTAATTTTATTGCGCTTGCGAGCGATCGCATTTAATGTCCGAGTCAGAACTGCTTTCAAACCTTCGAGGTGAGTACCACCATCAACGGTACGAATATTATTAGCAAAACCCAGCACGTTATCTGTGTAAGCGTCAGTACACCACTGCAAAGAAACTTCCACTTGCACATTATTGCGTTCCCCCTGCACATAAATAATTTCTTCGTGCAGTGGTTGCTTTTCGCGGTTCATGTAAGCAACATACTCTTTTATCCCACCTTTATATTCGTAGGTTTCTACCTTCGGTGTATCGCTTTTGAGCAGTTCCAGACGGTGATCGCTAAAGGTAATTTGGACCCCTGCATTCAAATAAGCCAACTCCCGCAAGCGACCTGCTAAAGTAATGTAATCAAACTCAATGCCATTGGTGAAGATTTGGGCATCTGGCTTGAACCTGACAGAAGTTCCGGTTTTCCCCTCCTTTTCAGGTTTTACTTGCAGTTCAGTAACTGGTGTACCTCGTTCATAGCGCTGGACATGAACCTTTTTATCTCGCCAAACTGTCACTTCCACAACTTCTGAAAGGGCATTAACAACAGAAATACCAACCCCATGCAATCCTCCTGAAACCTTGTAGCCACCACCGCCAAACTTACCCCCGGCGTGTAGTACGGTTAACACAGTTTCTAAAGCAGATTTACCAGTTCGCGAGTGAGTATCGGTAGGAATACCCCGACCATCATCTGTGACAGTCACGGAACCATCAGCATTGAGATCCACTTCTATATGGGTACAGTGACCCGCCAAAGCTTCATCAATAGAGTTATCTACCACCTCATAAACTAAATGGTGGAGTCCTCGCGGACCAGTAGTACCGATGTACATCCCTGGCCGTTTGCGGACGGCTTCCAGACCTTCCAGAACTTGAATCTGATCGGCACTGTAACTGCTCGTCATGAAAATTCTCCTGATGCGTGGGTTTAAACTCGCCCAAAAATAAAAAAGTTAAATCACACCAAAATTCTAACACAAAAGGCTTACTGGCGACTTTAGAGCAATTTTGCGATAAGTTTACATAGGGGATGTATCCCTATAAGTTTTTTGAATTTCTTGCCTCAAAATTTCAAATTTCCTAAATTCGTTCTGTACTGTATAAGTTTTTGTATAAGAGCAGTAAGGCGTGAAGAAGAGTAAAATTGGATTAAACAACACAGTTTCATCGAATCCTGATCGTAAAAATTAAACTGACATCGGCGCTGAAACTCCCCATAAACAAAAGTCAAATAAAAACCCTAAAATTCTATCACAAAAGCTTTACTGTAGAGTCGGGAGTATGGAAAGTGTTGACCAATGACCAATGAGTAATGACTAAATTGATTGTAATTTGTGGTGCGACAGCCACCGGGAAGTCAAGCTTGGCATTGAATTTAGCTATGCGGCTAAGTTCTGTGATCCTTAGTGCAGATTCTCGTCAGGTGTACCGGGAATTTGATATTGGTACGGCTAAACCAACATTAACAGAACAGAAATTAGTACCACATTATTTAATAAATATCTGCAATCCCACGGATATCATGACCGTAGCAGATTATCAAGAACAAGCTCAAACCTTAATTCAGACTCTTCCTGTTGCCCCTTTGTTTTTAGTTGGAGGTACTGGTTTATATATACGTTCTCTCGTTCAAGGTATGAAAATTCCCAGAGTGGCACCAGATAAACAATTGCGATCGCACCTGGAATCTTTAGGCCAAACTACACTATATGGGATACTACAACAAGTAGATGCCATGGCCGCACAGAAGATTCACCCTCACGATCTTCTACGTACTTTACGAGCATTAGAAGTATTTTATATTACAAATATTCCAATTTCCCAACAGCAGGGAGAGAACGTACCAGACTATCCAATTTTGCAAATAGGTTTAGATTGTGATGTAGAGAAATTAAGGCTACGCATTCACAAGCGGACTGAACAAATGATAGCCGATGGTTTAGTGGCTGAAGTCGAGCATATTTGTCAGAAATACCATGCTAATTTACCTTTATTGAATACTTTGGGATATCAAGAAATCAAACAATATTTAGCTGGTGAAATTTCTTTGCAATCAGCAAAAGAATTAACGGTTTTGCATACACGACAATTTGCCAAGCGACAGCGTACTTGGTTTAAAGCATATCCGAAAATTGAGTGGTTTGATGCAGATGATCCTGATTTGTTAGAGAAGGTTTGGCGGCGGGTGCAAGAGTTCAGCGAAAATGTGTAGAGAACTTTAATAAAACATCTCTACAAAGTCTCTACAAAGTACCAAGAGCTTATACCTATAGCCCGGAGTCTTTCTGCTAGTAATTGGACGCCTTGTTAGGCTTTTTCAGCGCGTTCATCGTCAGTTATTCCCACCCAGGAAAAAGACCAGGACTGACAATTGTTAAATAAAAAAAGCGAAAAAGAACCAATACACATCCAGCTTGACCATTCCTGATTATTCCTTTAAAGCGCTATTCTGGTAAAAATGGTGATATGTCTACCTCCCATGATAAAAAACTATGCTTACCCAAGAGAAAAAGCAATACAACTGGAAACCTATTATCAGAGCATTTGAGGCTGTAGTTGGTAAAAATGGCGTAGTGCAACGCCGAGAAGAACTGATTACTTATGAGTGCGATGGCTTAACCAGTTATCGTCAACGTCCGGCCGTGGTATTACTACCCCGAACTACAGAACAAATCGCCGAACTGGTGAAAATATGTAACAAATACTCTTTAAGCTTTATCCCTCGTGGTTCTGGGACTGGTCTATCTGGGGGTGCTTTACCTTTAGAAAATTCAGTTTTGATTGTTACCTCATTAATGCGGCAAATACTAGATGTGGATTTAGATAATCAGCACATTGTGGTACAGCCAGGGGTAATTAACAGCTGGGTAACACAAACTGTTAGTGGCGCTGGGTTTTATTATGCTCCAGACCCTTCTAGCCAAATTATTTGCTCAATTGGGGGTAACGTTGCCGAAAACTCCGGTGGGGTGCATTGTCTCAAGTACGGTGTCACTACTAACCACGTTTTAGGTTTAAAAATTGTCACACCGGAAGGGAAAATTCTCGATTTAGGTGGACAAGTACCGGAAATGCCTGGTTATGATTTAACGGGTGTTTTTGTGGGTTCTGAAGGTACTTTGGGTATCGCTACAGAGATTACCTTGCGGATTCTCAAAAGTGCAGAATCAATTTGTGTTTTATTAGCAGATTTTGCCAGTGTGGAAGCTGCTGGGGCAAGTGTTTCTGATATCATCAGTGCGGGAATTATTCCCGGTGGCATGGAAATGATGGACAACATAAGTATCAATGCAGTTGAGGATGTTGTGGCTACAAATTGCTATCCTCGCGATGCTCAGGCTATTTTATTAGTGGAAATTGATGGCTTGGAGGTGGAAGTTCAGGTCAATAAACAACGTGTTGCTGAAATTTGTCAGCAAAATGGGGCACGTAATGTAACTTCTGCCAGTGACCCAGAAACGCGATTAAAACTTTGGAAAGGTCGTAAAGCTGCTTTTGCTGCGGCTGGACATTTAAGCCCGGATTATTACGTCCAGGATGGTGTGATTCCTCGGACTCAATTACCCTATGTTTTGCAAGAAATTGAAGCGCTAAGTCAAAAGTTTGGTTATAAAATTGCCAATGTGTTTCACGCTGGTGATGGTAATCTCCACCCATTAATTCTTTTTGATAATGCTGTACCAGGTGCTTTAGAAAAAGTGGAGGAAGTTGGCGGGGAGATTCTCAAGCTTTGTGTAAAGGTAGGTGGTAGCATTTCTGGAGAACATGGTATTGGTGCAGATAAAAAATGTTATATGCCAGATATGTTTAGTGATGCTGATTTGGAAAGTATGCAATGGATACGCCAAGTTTTTAATCCCAAGGGTTTGGCAAATCCTGAAAAGATATTCCCCACGCCGCGAACTTGTGGTGAAGCTGCAAATACAAATATGAAGAAGTTTGCAGGGGTGGAACAGTTTTAATTTTATGCGGTTTCTCTCTGGGTTTTGCGGTGAGTTTTTTCCTTTAAACCCAAAGGCGCGCTGAGGGAAACCCAAAGGTACGCAATGTTGTAATAGAAAATTTGGATTCTGTTGTAGACTAAGTTTGACGAGTATTGTGTCAAAAAAGATTGTGCGGCTATTGCTAATGATGATTTTGCTGGTGTTATTGACTGGTTGTGGAACTGTTGGACTGCTGCCAAATACTGAATTAGTTCAAAAAGCCCTCACACTCCAGGTAGAGCAAACTCAGCAACAACTTAACCAAAAACTAGATCTAGATTTTCAGAGTTTTGAAATTAAACATTTAACAATTCGCCAAGAACAACCACTGACGATTGAAAATTTACCAGTTTTCCGTGTCCGGGGAACCTATGATTTAATTTTTCATCTGCCAAAAAGACAGTTGACTCAATTGCAACAACCTTTTGAAGTTTATCTACAAATTCAGCCAGAGGGTAAAAGTTGGCGCTTGTTAGTTCCTGAACAGGATAGCTATAATTCCCAACAAACTTGGCACAGTTATTTAATCCTCTAAGTCCCACCTTCTTCTAAACGACTTCCGCGGGGCATTAATTTAACCTCTCCCCTGTCTAAAGACCAGGGGATTCCAAAAAGCAATTGGGGATAATTATTCCCACAAAAATGGTACTACTTCCGATAGAGGTTACTGCTCAGAAATACAGAGAAACTAAACTTAATGTGAGATCGATTGTGGAGTTTGTTTGTGGGGTCTATCCATGATGAATCATTCGAGATCAGACTCCACGATGTTTTACTCAAACCACAGGAAGAAGAATATTATCCTGTCAAACCAGTAACCAGCCGAGATTCAACTTATTGCCGCTATTACCCTGTAAAAGATGCTGACAAGGCCGTGATTTGGGTAGGTGGTGTTGGTGGGGAATGGGATACACCTGCTCCCGGACTTTATCCCCGGTTATGTCAGGATATGAGAAGCGGCACCATCGCTTCTTTAAGAATACGCCACCTTTACCCAACCCAACTGGTAAATTCTATCCTAGATGTGCTAATTGGGCTGGCTTTTTTACGAGTCAGGGTATCAAATGGGGGTGCAGTGGTCATCCAACCTGCGGCAAAATCTCCTAAAGTTTACACTGTTGTCACACTTGCTACTCAAGCGTATAGTATCAATGCTGCACCAAAATTAGCCACACGATGCTCATTACTGCTAGTGCATAGTATGGCTGACCAACTAGTACCCCCTAGCTGTTCACAATACGTTTATCAGCACGCTTTACAACCCAAGCACATAATTTTGTATCCTAATGCCAATCATGGGCTAGATGAAGTAGCCGACGAAGTACACCACCTAGTGCAGAATTGGATTGTTCAACATTTAAACAGGGCTGTAACCACTTTAATTTAGTCCCTCAAAAAAAAGTAAAACCCTTAAGTAAAGCCTGGGGCCTAGCCCATTAGCAATTACGAATTACAAAAGTCTTGCTGACTCATACAATCGTTTTATTATTGCTAAGATTTTCGTACCATAGTCTAAATCAACTGACCAGCGCCCGGAAAGCTGATAAATTGATGGCGCAATTCCACGAGTGATAAAGCGAAATCTTGGGTCTACAAGTTCATTTACTAAAGGTTCTAAACTAGCGTAAGCCTTTAAATGTTGAATATGCGATCTCACCCCAATTCTAGCACTAGGAAAAGATGCAGCTTCTGCACCGCCACCAATAGAACCTAAACCAGCGAAGTTGTTTTGCTCAGGTTTGACATCACCGCCAAAACGTAAAAACCCAGTTTCTAAACACATTTGGCAAAAAGCAATATCATAGTTCACACCCTCTGCGTTACCTTCTTCTCGATATAATTTAGGAATATCAGGAAAATTCAGCAGAGCACTTTCATTGTTGTTTCTCAGAAATAATTGTAACTCAACTTCTGATGTATTACCCCGTGACATAATCCGGTCAAGTTGATCTACACAGACTGATAAAATTGAGCTTAAATTAACTGTACGA
The DNA here is from genome assembly GCF_029891685.1 of Umezakia ovalisporum Ak1311. Lineage (NCBI taxonomy): Bacteria > Bacillati > Cyanobacteriota > Cyanophyceae > Nostocales > Nodulariaceae > Umezakia > Umezakia ovalisporum. The sequence continues at coordinate 8,316 of NZ_JANQDJ010000053.1, forward strand.
GTTGCTGTATCCCAACCGATGGAAACATTAAAATCTCTCAAATCGATAGCTTTGATATAAACTATTCTCCGATAACTAATTCGGTTAATCTTAGGTGATTTTGATACATCAATCCTGAGCTGATCTACCAAATCAATAGGAATGTAAGAATTACCATTAACTAATATTCCCTGTTCAGGATATTTCTGACGATTGATATTAATATTAATTGCTGGATAAGTTGGTTCAACAGGAGTTAGTGAATCGGGGTCAATTACCCGACTCCAAGATGCTAATCCATCGGCAATTCCCAAAGCAAAATCACGGCGACGATTTTGCAGCAAAGACCGATCTTGTGGACTGCTCAGAAAGCCTACTTGCATTAATAAAGAAGGAATGATAACTTGGCGACAGAATGCTAAACTACCCAAGCCACTATCTGTATCTGGCTTAACTCCCCGATGTGGTAACTGAGTGACACGACGCAAAAGCCCCATCAGTAGCAACTCGGCGTTAGTCTTGCGGTCTGGGTTGTTGACAATATAATAGACACTCGCACCCCGCACATCAGCACTTCTAGCTGCATCGGCATGAATTTCTAGGGCTACATCAACCCTACGACCACGAGAATTAATCCAAGCAATAGTCTCGGTGCTGCTGAGGTCATCGGGAACTGACAAAACATCAAAACTGCGCGCCCGTAATTCTGCTACAATCAAATCTCGAAGCAAAATCATTTCTTGAGCTTCCCTTGTACCACCTGCTATCGAGCCTGGATCAATACCTCCTACTTCTTTACCTCCGTGAGCAGCCGAAATAAAAATACGTCCCATCGTCAGTATTTCCTCTAAAAACTAAGCTGAAGCAATTTTATACATGATTGTTGCCTTGGGTGCAACAATATAATAGCTTTCAGTTACTAGAGACAAAGTAGTTATCACTACGAAGCAATCAACAAAAATGCAAATTCCCCCCTTGCACCCAGACACAATTGAGGAAATTAAACAACGCGCTGATATTGTTGATGTTGTTTCTGAATACGTAGTTTTACGTAAGCGTGGTAAAGATTTTGTCGGTTTGTGTCCCTTCCACGATGAAAAAACTCCCAGTTTTACAGTCAGTCAGTCCAAGCAAATGTACTATTGCTTTGGCTGTCAAGCAGGGGGAAATGCCATTAAGTTTTTAATGGATTTGGGAAAACACTCTTTTGCAGAAGTAGTTTTAGATTTAGCACGACGTTACCAAGTACCCATACAAACCCTCGCACCAGAACAGCGTCAAGAATTACAGCGTCAAATTTCCTTGCGGGAGCAGTTATATGAAGTTCTGGCTTCCGCTGAACATTTCTATCAACACGCTCTCAGACAAAGCCAAGGAAAAAAAGCATACCAATATTTGCAATGCGATCGCCAACTCAAGGAAGAAACAATTCAGCAGTTTCACCTAGGTTATGCACCTCCAGGATGGGAAACCCTGCATCGCTATCTCGTGGAAGATAAACATTACCCAGTGCAACTAGTGGAAAAAGCTGGATTGATTAAACCACGTAAGGAAGAAAGCGGTTATTACGACGTGTTTCGCGATCGCTTGATGATTCCCATTCGGGATGCTCAAGGCCGGGTAATTGCCTTTGGCGGTAGAACCTTATCCCAGGAGCAGCCCAAGTATTTAAACTCACCAGAAACCGAACTATTCACCAAAAGCAAAACATTATTTGCCCTTGATCAAGCCAAAGGTGGAATTGCTCAACTTGACCAAGCCATCGTCGTGGAAGGATATTTTGATGCCATTTCTCTCCATGCTGCGGGCATTACTAACGCCGTAGCATCCCTGGGAACCGCTCTAAGCATTGAACAAGTCAAGTTAGTCTTACGCTACACCGAATCTAAAGAATTGATACTCAACTTTGATGCTGACAAAGCCGGTCATATCGCCGCAGAAAGAGCCATTGGGGAAATTGCCGATTTGGTATACAAAGGTGAAGCCAAGTTAAAAATTCTCAGTTTACCCAAAGGTAAAGATGCTGATGACTTTGTGAAAACCCATGGCTCATCCGAGTATAAGGTTTTAGCAAGTACAATAGCTCGGTTATCGGCACTACGTAAGTATAGATATAATGGAATAGATCAGCTGTCTTCGACTGAGCGTAAAGAACTTCTTGATAGCGCTCCACTTTGGATAGATTGGCAAATTCAGCAAATCATGAATAACCGCGACTTGAGACAAGCTACAGATTTTCAAGCAGTGTCTCAAGAGTTTGTAAAGATACTTAAAAAAATTGAAAATAAAGACACACGTGATTACTATATTTTCCACTGTGCTGAAATGTTAAGTTCAGGGGATGCCAGCCAGATACCGTTACGAGCAGAAAATCTATTAACTCAAATTACACCAACTACTGTTGGGTATTCTAAACCTTTAACAAGTAAGAAAAAATCGGTTAACACAACACCTGAGTCTTCATTCACAGGCGATCGCAGTCTTTTAGAATCAGCAGAAGCTTTACTGCTAAGAATTTACTTGCATTGTCCCGAACAACGTCAAAATATTTTAAACACCTTAGAAGAACGAAACTTAGAATTTAGTCTTTCCCATCATCGATTATTGTGGCAAAATATTCTAGAATCAACAGCGGAGGAAGTAGACTTTATATCGAGTTTACAAGATAGATATTTAGAATCATCAGAAGAAATAGAATCAGTGTCCCATTTATTTCATCTCAACGAAAAATGGAAAAAAGAAATGCTGCGGACAACCCAAGTTGTTCAAGCCGCCATGGCCTGTATGGAGAGAGTGTTGAGAGAAAAGCGCTATCGGTACTTTTTAGAACTTTGGCAAAAAACTGATGCACAAGCGGAGCCTGAAAAATGGCAATCATATTATCAATCTTTCTACAACGAGAAAATGCAACTGCAAGAACTAGATCGCCAGCGACAATTTTCAATTACAGACTTGCTTTAATATTTTTCCTCAATGATTACTAGTGATAGTTTAAATGAAAAATATAGATTGCCGAATTCTTAAATAAGTCGGTAATCTTCCAAAAAGATTAAAATAAAAACAACCCTGTATACCTTAGCTATCATGAACCTAATTCGTGGTAAACGCTTCACCATAGATGAATATCACCGTCTGGCGGAACTCGGCTTCTTTACAGAGGATGACCGAGTAGAGCTAATAGAAGGAGAAATAGTCCAAATGGTCGCTAAAGGTACAGCACACTCTGTTTGTAATACCCGCTTGTATCGTGAGATATTGAATCTTGTTGGTGAACAGGCAACTATTAGAGGACAAGAACCAATTCTTATTTCTCATGAAAGCGAACCAGAACCAGATTTAGTCATTGTGGAAAATCGTTCTGATGACTATCTGCAAACTCATCCTCAGTCAGAGGATATATTTCTACTAATAGAAGTTGCTGATTCCTCATTAAAATATGACCAAGAAATAAAATTACCGATTTATGCAAAAGCAGCTATTAGTAATTATTGGATATTTAATTTAGTAAATAATTATTTGGAATGCTACAGCAATCCTTATCAAGATTTACAAAACAAATTTGGCTATCGCTGCAAATTAATTTTGTTACCTAACGAAACAGTTAACCTACCCATTTTACCTGATTTAGTTTTAAATTTATCGAAAATATTTCCCAGATAAACCTTGAACTTAACAAACACACATCCACGTCCTCTCTAGAAATCTGGGAACCACCCAAACGTAAAGGCTGCAGGCCTTGTCTAGATGGTTCCGTTATTGACCGTCCACCGGTGGAAAATATGGCTTTGAGGCCCATATTCAGTTGTAAGTTAATTTAGCCGTTATGCTAATCCCACCAACTTCGCGCTCAACTCCCACAGACTTTCAGCTTTATCATCATCGCTCGCTTCATTAGAAACCTCTTGAACAAAGGACTTACGATTTTTCTTCTGTCTATTTCCCCAACTCCAATAAGCACCAGATTGGCTATATGCGGGATCAGTAACAACCTCCGCAACCCGATTACCAGCCTCCTCTTCAGACACAAACCCCCCAGTAATGTACTTTTGGAAAATTGGGAAAATTTTCTGAAACAAGGGATAGTGATTTCTAAATAGAGCAGTCGTAGCCACACAACCAGGATAAAGAGAGCTAAAAGTGATACCGTGTGACTCGTGATAGCGCCGATGTAGCTCTCTCATAGTCAAAACATTACAGACTTTGCTATCTTTATAAGCCTTGACAGGTTCAAACTTCTTGCCATCAACCATCGTAATCGGCTCTTTAAATCCGGCGGTAAAACCTTGCAAATTCCCTAAATCTGGACGGGGGGGAATTTTCCCTCCCAACTCTTTCGGGTTGTGGGTCACAGTTCCCAAAATTACCAGCCTTGGCTCTAGTAGCTTGTTTGGCGTAGCCATTCGTGAGTTTTTCAAATCTTCCAAAAGGAGATTACACAGAAGGAAATGACCAAGGTGATTTGTAGCCACAGTCAGCTCATATCCTTCTGGGCTTCGCAATGGCTCCTTGATTAAAGGCATATAAATTGCCGCATTGCAAACCAAAGCATCCAGAGATTTGCCAGTTGCTCTAAAATCATTGACAAAGTGCCGAACACTCTCTAGAGAAGCTAAATCGATATGTAGGACTGTGTAGCTGTCCGGCGACATTCCCAAAGATTTAGCAGCATTTTCCGCCTTCGATAAATCCCGACAGGCCATCACCACGTACCATCCCTTTTGAGAAAGCGCTCTCGCGGCTTGCAAACCCACCCCAGAGGAAGCACCCGTGATCACGACAGTTGACTTCTGATCTTGTGTCATTTTATTAAAACTGCATGAATCGTTTTTTGACATACTGACGGTCTTTAATGATCTCATACCACCGAGCCATCAAGTTTTAATTTTTGAAAACAGGACAACCAACAGAGGGGGAATATTACTCCTACTCCCACTTCTTTGTAAAAAAAATTAATAGCCTCTTTCCCTAGGGGCAAAACAAAGTTTCCCTTGTATCTCGCCCAGTCACTGGATTAGTACCTTGAGCAAGTTGACACAATTTCTTTTGCTCATCGGGGCGCAGGAGGACATCAGTAAAATCTGCGCCATCAATAATTGCACCATCAAACCGAGCGTTAGCAGCAAACGCACCTTCTAAAATCGCGTTTGTCAAATTAGCTTTGATGAGTCGGGCTGAATCCAAAGTGGCAAATGAGAGATCAGCACTTTCTAAATTTGCTGATTCTAAATTGGCTGCAAAAAAGCTGACACGGCGCAAATTAGCATGGCTAAAGTTACTTTGGCGGAGATTAGCTTTGGTAAAACTAGAGTCTCTTAAATCACGCCCGCAAAAATCAGCTTCTGTCAAAATTTCTTTGTTATATTCTAGGGCTACAGCAGTGGGACTATACCCTAAAATTGCTGTAATGCCAAGTAATACCCAAAGCAATACACTGAGTATGCTGGCCCAAATTCGATTACTGAATGTAGTATTCATCATATTGTTAACCAGTGGCAAATTCCCCTCCCTCTCATTATCTCGATATTGTTTCCCTGTTGTCTAAAAGTTATTCAAGTCAAAAATATTCTACCTAAATCAAAACCACGAAATACCAATGCAAAAATGGCGCATAATACCCCCTGGTCAATTTGGAGTAATAAAATTTACGTTCTTTATTTTAGCTATGGTATCAAAGATACTTAATAACCCGGCATTATACAAATTTTTATGAAATCTCTCAATACTGGTCAACTAGGAGAAGATTTGGTAGCACAATGGTTACATTCAAAAGGCTGGACGATTTTGCATCGTCGCTTTTCCAGCCCTTGGGGAGAAATCGACATTATCGCCCAGCTGCATCAAAAACAGCTAGACGGTGAAAAAAAACTCTTGGTTAACCAATTACCCGCAGTAGCATTTGTCGAAGTGAAAACCCGTAGTCGAGGAAATTGGGATTTAGGGGGTAAAAGTGCCATCACACAACAAAAGCAGGCAAAAATTTGGCGGACGGCGAGAATATTTTTAGCTCAGTATCCTGAAAAAGCTGATTACCCATGTCGCTTTGATGTTGCTATTGTCTACTTTCAGCGAATATCAAAACAGCGCACTCAGCTGACATGGACTCCAGAACCTGTAGCTAGCTTATCAGCAGATGGATACCAATTTTATCTGCAAGAATATCTACCAGCAGCTTTTGACTCTTCAATTGAGGCCTGATGTTGGAGCGTTTAAAGGTAGCTAAACTACGCAAGTGTTTCTGGACAGTAACCCAGCCCCCGAACGAATTGTTGCCGGAAGGTTTCAATCTCTTCTCTCTCCGGGCTACCATGGGAAACGATGGCTACTTGATAGCGGCGCATGACCTCTACGGGGCATTGTCCTGCTTCTAAACTCCAAAGTGCCATTTGCACCCGCATCGGTGGCACATAGCCAATTCCTAATTCATTGAGAAAAGCGCGAAAGTCTCCATCCTCTTGGGGGGAAACTGGATCTTTGAGCTTTATCCTCACAACCCAGCCATCAATTTGATGAATTACGGTGACGAAAGAAATCGGCATGTGGGGTCTGGCGTGCAGATGTTGTACAATCCTCACAGTGAGACTCGCATTAGCCAGGTAATATAAATATTCCATAGTTTCTACTTGGGATTAACGCCCATCCTACATTTCTATCTTCGTAAATAGATCGCTGTTCCCGGTAGGGTAAAAGCCCCCGTTTTCTTATGGGGAGGTTTACCCAATTTTTATTCTTGAAGCTTTTTTGTATCTAAGTTCATTGTTAGTTGATACAATAGCAGTCCTCGCGAAAGCGTGATACGAGAGGTTTATTTTGTTAGCTCAAAGTCAGACTTGTTAATTAACATCACACAGTAGTACACCTGATCGGGCAAAAGATACTTCAGTAGGATGGAAATTTTAGCATTTTGCCCAACTACACAGCTTGTCTTTCACTGCTTTGCATGAGAAACTTGTCAATAAAATTCACAGCATCTCAGTATTTTAACGGTAGCGTATCCGTAGGACTTATGATTTAAAAATATGACAGCACCCTAACTATAAAGTCACTAGCTGATCACAAAAGTAGCAAAGCTATCTTTTACTCAAAATTTCATAGTCTTGAGGAAAGTAGGTACAGCTTCCTCAAAGAGGAACCCAACATTTAGAGGACTTTGTTGACTTTGGCTTCGTTCTACCCAACTGACAATTTTCTCAACTCAACCCTATTGGTTGATAACTAAGTCGTTTTTTAATTAAGACTTAACTTTTAGCAAAATTTTTTAATTACTTTTAACATTTAGCCCCTAAAAATTAATTTTTTAGAATCTAGAGACGCAAAATTTCGCGTCTCTATCTTAATATTTCTTAAATGAAATTTTTGAGACGTAGCACCAATTTTTCTGCTTCCATCACGCCCTCGATTCGCTCTACTGGGTGACCCTGCTTAAATAGTACCAAGGTTGGCAAGGCATTAATTTGGTACTCAGTTGCTAGTCCGCTGTACTTTTCGGTGTCAATCTTGACAATACGCAAACGATTTTGCAGTTGGGCATTAACCTGCTCTAAAATTGGCACCATCATCTGACAAGGGCCACACCAATCAGCATAAAAATCTACCAAGACTGGTAGGTCAGAACCAGATAACATTTCTTCAAAACTGTTGAATTGTTTTTTTGTCGCCATGTGATACACACCAAATTTTTATTGATTGCTTTTAATGGTAATGTGTACCTCCAAGAATCGGCACATCATCATTTTGTTTTTATTGTTGCTAAATTTTGCACTATTCCCAAAGGTATAGATGTCTGATTCAGGAAGGATATATATCTAAAATCTTTAACTTATAGGCACAAATCACCATAAGATCATTAGCGCGGTTATTTTAAAAACTGAGGAATAATTTATGGAAATTTTGCCAGAAAATTTGCAAACTTTGGCGGAAAAAGTCGCAATTATTACAGGTGCTTCACGGGGAATAGGACGAGCGATAGCCCTCGATCTAGCATCCCAAGGAGCAAATATAGTAGTTAATTATGCCAGTTCTAGCGGTGCTGCTGACACAGTAGTTGCAGAAATTAGTGCAGCTGGAGGTCAGGCGATCGCCCTACAAGCTGACGTATCCAAAGCCGAGCAAGTTGATACACTAATTAAAGCGGTCATGGAGAAATTCCAGCACATTGATATTTTTGTCAATAACGCAGGTATTACCCGCGACACACTACTTTTACGCATGAAGATAGAGGATTGGCAAGCTGTAATTGACACAAATCTGACTGGTGTTTTCTTATGCACACGTGCCGTCAGTAAAATCATGCTCAAACAACGTTCTGGACGGATTATCAATATTGCCTCCGTTGCCGGACAAATGGGTAACCCTGGTCAAGCGAACTACAGTGCAGCCAAAGCAGGAGTCATCGGCTTTACTAAAACCGTCGCCAAAGAACTAGCTTCTCGCGGTATTACAGTGAACGCCGTAGCCCCTGGCTTCATTACCACAGACATGACCAGCAATCTCAACAACACCGAAGATATTTTGAAATTTATTCCTTTAGGTCGCTACGGTCAACCAGAAGAAGTAGCTGGGATGGTGCGCTTCCTCGCTGCAGATCCTGCGGCCGCCTACATCACTGGACAAGTCTTTAACGTTGATGGTGGGATGGTGATGTAACGACTACTCCCTTCCCATTGTTAAACTACTTACATTCTTAATAACCAACCACAGAAGCCCAGAGGATACAGAGAAAAATATAAGTAATCTTTTGACGGGAAGGGAGTAGTTTAAAGTCTAGTAATTTTGTAATCACTAATTTTCCCATCCAGACTAAGATACAAGCACCTACACAAACTATACAACCAATCAGAAGTGTTGAATGTTAAGAAAAAGCTGATAAAAATAGCCCAAAACATGTTAAGTTTTGGGCGAAGGATTAAAATACTTTAATTAGCAGTGATTATAAACTCATTTCCCAAGATTGTCAAAAATATCTTGAGGGAACTGCCTAAAAATGATTATCCAGTATTGATACGATACAAATATATGTGAGTTTGATAGATTATCTTATTTTACAGCTTTCATGTATTCCTGAACAATGGGGAAACACACTATTAGATAAAATTCGCTAAGTTCATTGGTTTGAGGATATGATGTTATGTTGACAATTTCACCCTTTGTAGACTTAATTATAATCAACAATGTAAAGTTTTGTATCAACATTCAACGTTTCTGAATGTTTACAAGTAAACCTTCTTAATTTTTTTCTCTTACATTTGATGAAATTGAGATTGTTTTAAAACAGTCCTAACTCTATTTCCTGATTGTTATTATCAGTATTTTCTGATATGAGTGGTGGTAAATCTGATGGAGGTTCAACAAGCAAAGGAGCATCTTCTTCAAATCTCAACTTTGAGCTTTTGATGTAATCTTCATGAATCTCAAAAGCAAACCAATTTCTTTGTAAGGTTTCTGCTACCCGACCTGTCATATTAGAACCTGCAAAAGGGTCTAATATGATATCACCTGGTTCTGTACACAGATTGATAATAAACTCTGGTAAAGCTTGAGGAAATCTTGCAGGGTGTGGTTTAAAAGCTTCTTCTTTGCATCGCCTTTGATAATAATCGTTAGAGGCAGTATTCGAAGCTGAAATAGTATTAACAGCTTGTATGGAATCTTCCCAAAACATTTCTTTTACGATTGTTGGCTGTCCTATCTCATCTTTATTTTCATCCTCGCGCCCGTCAATAATATTTGGTGGAATAGCTCCTCCTCTGTCATTGCCAAACTTGTGGGAAATATTATGTCCTGAAGGTCTTAATTTGGCTTCATAACCATTTTTCAATAAATTTTTCATTGCTGCACTGTAAGGCTTTAAAACCCTTCTGTTATTAGCCTTGGGATGGGGTGATTTTGATAGCCACCAAACTGTATTTACCGCATCCTTAACTCTTTCCCGACGGACAGTCACCCATTCAGCCGGAGTAGGCAGTTTAGCAGGATTATACCAATATAATTCTTGAGCTAAATAAAAGCCTAATCCACCTTTCTCTTTTAATTTGCACAGAGCAACTACCAATTCAAAATGATAAAGAGAACGCACAGGCATTCCTTTAACCCAACTACCACCAATATCAATAACCAATGAGCCTGTTGGTTTAAGAATACGGTAAAATTGCGTGGCAAAGTCTTTAAACCATTCCACATATTCATCAGCGTCAACGTTTCCGTATTCTTTTTTACGTACCAATGCGAATGGTGGAGATGTGCAAATTAAATCTACACTTTCATCAGGAACACCAGCCATTAGCTCTAGGCTGTTTCCCAGATAAGCAGCACCAAATTTTGTTTCGTAGTAGGGTTTACACTTAAGTCTCATATTCAATAGTGGACAAGTCTTTAACGTTGATAGTGGCATGGTGATGCAATTAGGAATTATTAAAGGTTCTTTGCCAAACGGTAAAGCCCAATAGCAGAATGATACTAATAGCAGTGGGAACTATCACCACCAAAGTCACACCTTGTATTCTCATTGCTAGTAAATTAAAAACTAAAGTAACTGACCAAAGAGTAAAGGCAGCACGGGGCTGAGAAAATCCCCAGGCCAATAAACGGTGATGTAGGTGGTCTTTACCTGGAGTACTGAGAGGGTTTTTTCCTGCTAATAACCTGCGTATAAACACTTGTGTAGTATCTACTACTGGCAACAGAAGAAATAATACTGTCGGTCCCAGAGCAAAGATCGTATTTTGTTGCAGGTTACCTAAAATACTGGTTGCAGCCAGCACATAACCAAAAAAGTATGCCCCCGCATCGCCCATGATAATCCGGGATGGGTGGAAGTTGTAACGCAGAAAGCTTAGTGCTGCACCCCCTAAAGCTGCCAGTACTAAAATAGCTGCTGCTCGATTGGGAAATTGGGCTGCAACCCCCAATAAACTCATAGCAGTAATAAAACTGACTCCCCCCGCTAATCCATCCATGCCATCCATCAAATTGATGGCGTTAGTAATACCGACTACCCAAAGTACTGTCACCGTCATGGAAAGAAGCGAGTCAATAGGCGTGTGGAAACCAACCTCGATGGTGATGCCGTTAGCATACAGCAACAATGCGGTAACAATCTGCGCCCATAAGCGGACAGAAGGCGGTAAACCAAACTGATCATCAATAAAACCAACCAGCACTAGGACTGAACCTCCTAGTAGGATAGTTAGCACCTGAGCCAATACATTTTGCAGAGCGATGGGTCGTAAGAGGGTAGCTAATACCATTGCGGCAATAACTCCTGCATAGATGGCTAAACCCCCTGCATTAGGCAAAGGTTCGCGGTTAAGTCGTCGAGCATTGGGTTGGTCAGCCCAACCCACCTGCAAGGCAAATTTGCGTACTGTTGGAATCAAACGCCACGTTACCAGCCAAGCCAAAACAAATGTGAATACCACTGCCAACCAGCCGGAGCCGCTAGGGTCGGCAATGCCAAGGGATTTAAGAAAGTTGTATAAATTCATTCCCAAATTCAAGCATTACTGCTAGTGTCCTATATGAGTATCAATTGTAATATTACCCAATTTTTTTTATTTGCATTTATTGTTTCAGCTATTTGGGTTATTAGCACTCTGCCCTGGTGAGTGCTAAATTGTTTAATGGAAGCGCTAGAGAAATGAAACATGGCAAAAATTATTTCATTTGATGAAGATTCACGGCGATCGCTAGAACGGGGTGTCAACGCCATAGCTGACGCGGTAAAAATTACGTTGGGTCCAAGAGGTCGTAATGTCCTTTTAGAAAAAAAATTTGGCGCACCCCAAATCGTCAATGATGGGATCACAGTTGCCAAAGAAGTGGAATTAGAAGATCCTTTAGAAAACACAGGTGCAAGACTGATTCAGGAAGTGGCATCCAAAACCAAGGATATCGCCGGTGATGGTACCACCACTGCCACAGTTTTAGCACAGGCGATGATTAGAGAAGGTTTAAAAAACGTCGCAGCTGGTACTAACCCCATCAGCTTAAAGCGGGGGATCGACAAAACCATTGAAGCGCTGGTAGAAGAAATTGCCGCAGCAGCACAGCCAGTACAAGGCAGTGCGATCGCTCAAGTGGCGACTGTATCCTCTGGTAATGATGAAGAAGTCGGGGCGATGATTGCCGAAGCTATGGAAAGAGTTACCAAAGACGGTGTAATCACTGTTGAGGAATCCAAATCCCTAACCACCGAACTGGAAGTAGTGGAAGGGATGCAGATTGACAGAGGTTATATTTCTCCCTACTTCATTACCAATCAGGAGAGACAATTAGTAGAATTTGACAACCCTCGGATCTTGATTACCGACAAAAAAATCAGCAGCATTCAGGATTTAGTTCCAGTCTTGGAAAAAGTTGCCCGTCTCGGTCAACCCTTACTGATTATTGCTGAAGATGTAGAAGGAGACGCTTTAGCAACCTTGGTAGTCAACAAAGCACGGGGTGTACTCACTGTGGCTGCTATCAAAGCACCCGGATTTGGCGATCGCCGCAAAGCACTGTTACAAGACATTGCCATTCTTACCGATGGACAAATGATTTCTGAAGAAATCGGTTTGAGCTTGGACACCGCTACTGTAGAAATGCTGGGAACTGCCCGGAAAATAAGCATCGACAAGGAAAACACCATAATTGTCGCTGCTGGCGATACCAAACCAGAGGTACAAAGCCGCATTGCTCAAATTCGTAAGCAATTGGCAGAAACTGACTCAGAGTACGATCAAGAAAAACTACAAGAACGTATTGCCAAGCTAGCTGGCGGTGTCGCTGTGATTAAAGTGGGTGCAGCTACAGAAACCGAACTCAAAGACCGCAAACTACGGATTGAAGACGCACTCAACGCTACCAAAGCTGCTGTGGAAGAAGGCATAGTTCCCGGTGGTGGGACAACCCTGATTAACCTGACCAAAAAAATAGACGCAATCAAAGACAGCCTTCGCGAAGAAGAAAAAATCGGAGCAGATATTGTCAGACGATCATTGGAAGCTCCTTTACGTCAAATAGCAGACAATGCCGGTGACGAAGGTTCCGTCATTGTCTCTCAAGTAAAGGAAACCGATTTCAATATTGGTTACAACGCCGCTACTGGAAAATTTGAAGATTTGATTGCAGCTGGCATCATCGATCCTGCTAAGGTAGTACGTTCAGCTTTGCAGAACGCTGGTTCTATTGCTGGTATGGTCATTACCACCGAAGCCATTGTTGTAGAAAAACCAGAGAAGAAACCCGCAGCTCCTGCCCCTGACATGGGTGGTATGGGTGGTATGGGCGGCATGGGTGGCATGGGTGGCATGGGTATGTTCTAACCTCTGCTTACTCATGTAAATATTTTGATTTTGTATGCAGTTTGTCTGGTTACGGCAAACTGTTTTTTTTATCGAGCATCAAGGATATGATAATTTCTTGCATACTACAGAAAAAATATTACAGGGAGTTAATATTCTGATATATGAGAAATGGTGACCAAAATTTAGTTATTTTGACCATTTATATTATTGGCATTTCCTACGTCTTTAATCGTATGGTCGAATCTATTGACAATAAAGTTAAGTTTGAATTTAAAAAAGCAGTCGTAGAGGAACAACTCAAAACACAAAATCTTCAAGATGAAATTGGCATTTCTTTTAAATTTCAATCCTCATATCCCGTAGACGATCTCAAATATTTATCGCTGAGTATTGAGAATAAATCTAAGGATATTGCCATATATGTTGACTGGGATAATAGCTCTTTAGTTGTCGAACATAGTAAGCAATCACGGCGAGTGATTCGCAAATCACCAGACTTAACCCGCGACTTAGCTGTACCACAAAGTCCTAGTTTGATTGCTCCCCAAAAAACCCTTTCGGAAACCGTCACAGCAGAAGATGTTTTGGAGCGTGACCAAACAAGCGGAACCTACTCAGCTACAAAACCCATAATTAACATTAGTGGATTAAGTAAAGGACAAAAAAAGTTATATAACGATTTTATGAACGGAAGAAAGGAGTTGCAATTTTCACTACAGCTGGTGCTACGCATCTCTGAAGTACGTGTAGGTCTCGCTCCTGGTGTAAACATCCCCCCTATGTGCATCATCAATTGCCCCTTCACCATCAAGAAATTACCCTGGACTTATGCTCTGCCTTGGAATAAAAAGTAGGTAATCCGAACCAGACACATCATGCCATCCCAGATTACACTGGAGTTAGGGAGGGAGTAGGCGCAGGCGGTTGCAGATCAGTCAAAGTGACTGGTTTGAGGAAAGTCCGGGCTCCCGAAAGACCAAACTTGCTGGATAACTCCCAGTGCGAGCGATCGCGAGGATAGTGCCACAGAAAGATACCGCCATCTTCAGTCAACAGTCAAAACCTGATAACTGAAAATGGTAAGGGTGCAAAGGTGCGGTAAGAGCGCACCAGCACAACCGAGAGGTTGTGGCTCGGTAAACCCCGGTTGGGAGCAAGGCGAAAGGAAACTATGGTTGGTCTTTTACCAGTTTCCTAAAATAGAGCCGCTAGAGGCGTTTGGTAACAAACGTCCCAGATAGATGACTGCCCTCAAAGGTGTTGAAAAATACTGGTGAGAACAGAACCCGGCTTATGTCCGACTCTCTTCCCTATTTTTAAATATTGAGTATAAACGTACTCAATCCCCTAGCTACAAGGGATTGCTGGGTACTGAGTAAAAAATGCTCGTCCCCAGCCCCCAATCCCCAGTCCCCTCATCTCCCCCATCTCCCTTGATGACACTTGTTTATCCACGCCGTCAGCGACAGCTCGAAAATTTAGTGAGAAAGTTAGGTTTGCCAACAGGTTTACCCATCAGGTGGGAACTGTTGGACTTGGCACTGACTCATCCTACTGTTTCTGAATCGGCAAATTATGAACAATTGGAATTTGTTGGTGATGCAGTGGTACGAATAGCCGCGGCAGTGGTTTTGTGGGAAACGTATCCTGATTGTCCAGTAGGTGATTTCGCCGCAATTCGTTCAGTTTTGGTCAGCGATCGCATGCTCGCTCAACTGGCAAGAGAATATGGTTTGGAATTATACTTACTAGTAGCAGGTAGTGCTACGAGCGATAAAGTTGGGCAAGAATCACGATTGGCAGATGCTTTTGAAGCTGTTCTTGGTGCGCTTTACCTCAGCACTAACAATCTGGAATTAATTCGTCCTTGGCTAGATTTCCACTTAAAAAAGCTAGCAACGGAAATTCGCCGTGATCCGGCTAGACTTAACTACAAAGCAGCTCTTCAAGAATGGACACAGGCACAATTTAAAGTTTTACCTGAATATCGCATCACTGAAGTTCATCCAACTAATCAAAATCAGGAGCGTTTTGCTGCTGAAGTTTGGCTACATGAAAACAAACTAGGTGAAGGTAAAGGACGCTCAATTAAGGCTGCTGAACAAGCTGCAGCTAAAATAGCATTCTTAGCAATTTCTCACCAAGAAAATCCCTAGACTCAATATTTTCAAATAATTTCTTAGAGGTTGTCTTATAACTTTTCAACATGTAATTTTCATCTTAGGGAACAGGTAAAACGGGTAATATGGGTAGGAAAATATTTAATAGATTAATCAAAACTTTTAAAACAATTTCTTATTTCTTTCTTTTCCAACTTTCCAGGAATTAAACTAATACCTGAGTAAGTAATAACTAAATTCCATGAAAATCGCTGTTATTGGTATAGGACGCTGGGGAGTACATTTGTTGCGTAATTTTTTAGCACATCCTCAAGCAAGTGTAGTAGCTGTTCTGGACCCCCAAGCAGAAAGATTGGCGGCAATAAAGCAACAGTTTAACTTAGACGAAAATATATTATTGACTACTCAGTGGTCAGCTTTACAGCAAGTACCAGGGCTGACAGCAGTGGCGATGGCAACTCCAGCTACTACCCACTATGCTTTAATTAAGCAAGCCCTGAATCTTGGATACCATGTTTTGGCAGAAAAACCCTTAACTTTAGACCCGCTAGAATGCCTGGAACTTTGCCAATTAGCAGAAAAACAGCATTTAATACTCATGGTTGACCATACTTATTTATTTCATCCAGCTGTTCAGGAAGGGCAAACTGTAGTTAAGGTAGGTACATTAGGCAATTTACGCTATGGCTATGCAACACGTACCCACTTAGGTCCAGTCCGGCAAGATGTTGATGCTTTGTGGGACTTAGCTATTCATGATATTGCCATTTTTAACAATTGGCTGGGTCAAATACCTGTAAAAGTACAGGCTACTGGTACAGTGTGGCTACAAGGAGTGGGCAATGGAGAATTTAACCACTTTCCGTCAGGCTTGGCAGATTTAGTCTGGGTAACACTGACATATCCCCATAACTTTCAGGCATATATTCACCTATGCTGGGGAAATCCTGATAAACAAAGAAGACTGGCAATTGTCGGTAGCCGTGGTTGCTTGATTTTTGATGAAATGTCACCTTCATCACCCTTAACTCTGTTACATGGCGAGTTTGAACGTCAGGCAAATCAGTTTCTGCCCGTGAATCAAAAACGAGAGGTACTGGAATTTGCCACAGCCGAGCCATTGCAGCGAGTTTGCGATCTCTTTATTCTCAGTATTATTCAGAATACTCCCCCGGATATTTCTTCTGGTTGGGTAGGTACTACCTTAGTACAGATTCTCTCTGGTCTGACCACATCGCTCAATCAGGGCGGCCAAGCTGTTATTCTTTGACGGGTTTCTAATTTCTTCATCTAAGAACCTGCTTGTTTGTGGGTTACAGGGCTAATATTGCCGCTGTGCCTGTGGTTTTTATTCCACCCCCCCCTACACATCTTAAAGTTGGTTCCGATGCCGACATATTCACCCAGTTAGGGGTAAATTTTTTTTGACCCGCAAGGTTTTTCAGTGTGGACATTGTGGATTTGAATGTGATGCTGATGTCAAAGCGGCTGTTAATATTGCTGCTTTGGAGAAGTCTGTCAGCCTTAGAGAAACTTGCGGGATGAGTTGTCCATGGGAGGGGCAATTGTCTCCGTTGTCGATGATTCAAATCTGAGGCTAAAGCCCCGTTTCTTTAGAGTGGGGTATGCTTAGGTATCTCACCTAATTGCAAAACTCTGTAACTATCCTCTACAAATGGTAATTCGGAATTTTGTGGGTCTAATTCTGATTTATGAGGTCCTTCTTCCAGCGTCTCTTCCCGATTAATGGGGTATGAGCTGGTTGCCCTTATCCCCTCTTCGCCAGAAGCAACCCCGCGATTATTAAAACCCCCTTCTCCTGCTGAAGCAGTTAATAAGCAGCTATCAATTATCGGCAATGTAATTTTCACAGTTGTACCTTGGTTGATACCCGCACTTTCCAGAGTAATGCTACCTCCCATCAGTTCAATTAAATTTCGAGAAATCGCTAGTCCTAGTCCCGTACCTTCAACCTTACGTGTTGTGCCGCCATCTAGCATCACGAAGGGGCGAAATAGTTTGTGCTGCTGGGCAGGTTCTATACCTAAACCTGTATCTGTGATGCTGACAAATACCTGAGATTTGTTATCACCATATTTTGAAATTGTCGTAGCAATTGTGATACTTCCCGCATCAGTAAACTTAGTGGCATTACCAATAATATTAATTAGTACCTGCTTTAACTTAGCCGGGTCTGCTTGTACGGGGATCAAGTTACTACCTAAATCAGTTTTTAACTGCAAACCTTTATTTTGCACATTTACTGATTGTAAATTAATGACTTCCAGCAGTATTTTTCGCAAATCAATGGGTACTGTAACAACGGAAAGCTTACCTGCTTCAATTTTAGAAATATCAAGTAGCTCATTAATAATACTTAGCAAGTGAATAGCTGTTTCGTCAGCACGTTTGAGAAACTCTATTTCTTCTTCCCGGCTATCGCACAAACCATCATGAACCACGCGCACACAGTTAATAATTACATTTAGTGGATTTCTCAATTCATGAGAAGTGGTAGCCAAAAACTGACTTTTAATCTGGTTAGCGGTTTTTGCCTCTTTCCAAGCAATTTCTAGTTCTTCTGCCCAGGCTTTGAGTCTCTCAACCATTTGGTCAATTGCTTGGGCTAGTTGGTTAAGTTCACGGATTTTGAAGTTGCCTGGTACTGGTTGAACGGCGTGGTGGCTGTGAAGATTTAAGGCATAGTCTCGCAATTCTTCTAAAGGACTTGCCAAGTAAGGGGCCAGATATAAAGAGGCCAACAAACTCGCACCAATCAAACCAACTGTGAGAACTATTAAAATCAATTTAATTTCTTCCAAACCAAGCAGAGCATTATCTACAGTTGTCACAGCCAGAACTATCCATTTTTGCCCTTTTTCTTTTGTAATGGGGTTGGCAATAGCTGTGTAACCAACTATTAGTTCCTTCCCTTCTTGAGAAGGTAGATTTATGGAATTACTTTCTCCAGTAATGGCATTTTTGATAATTCGTTGCAATTCGACAGCATCTGGATCTTCTTGAATATTACTCCCAACTAATTCTATTGATGGGTGTGCTAATATCATTCCGTTTTCAGCAATTACTAGGGTAGAGCCTGTTAAAGAGCCAGGCTGATTTTTAGTTTGTTTGTACACTGCTGATTGAATACTCAACGTATATAACAGTTTCCCAGTGCGACTGTAAACTGGGGTAGATAGCAGCAATTGCAATTGATTATGGGGATTTTTTTTACCTGTGGTTCCTGCCTTTGGAGGTAATATTTTTTTGATAGCAATTTTTTCTCCCTCGTCAGGAATAGATAATTTCCATTCGCTAATTTCTTGGTTACCACAGCTACTGGCGATAATTTTACGCCTTTGCAGATTAGTTAGTTCTAGGCACTCAACATGTTTTGGTAATTGTTTTGCTAACCGAGTGAGATATTGTTCTACCTCCTGAGACGAACCAGACTGAGTAACCGTTGTTTGACTTACTGTTAGTAACAGAGTTTTGAGGTTCGCGATCGCATTGGCAATTTTTTCGCCTTTTAAGATGGCGCTCTCTGTGAGATTTTGACGCGCAGTTTTCAGTAGGCTAGACCTTGCCTTATTCAAAGCCACAACCTCCCCCAGTAATAAAACAGGGACAAACACAAGTAAAATTCTTGTTACTAAAATACGTCGAAAGGATGATTGACGAGCCTTAGCCATCGAGTATCTCACTTCGCATCTGTAAACCACAAAAGTAACGATATGCAATTAGAACAGCTCCCTTGAGATATTCTGCTAAGTTATGAGAGTCTTCTTGTCAACTTCCAAAAGTAATAGATATTGAGGGTATAACAAGGAATCTGCTATACCAAAACTTTTATAGAGTAGATGTGAAAGTAATTGCTGTTGCATATGGATAAACTTATGAAATTGGTAAATAGTAGCTTACGGGCAAATATTTTTTCCAATCAACCCACTAACAAGCAAAATCTCAAGACTATCAAACCAACCCAATGATGCAACGTCGTCCTCATACCACAGTAGTTTTGGCAATGAGTGCAGATGGCAAAATAGCAGATTTCAGGCGAGGAGCCGCTCGGTTCGGCTCAGGGGCTGATAAAGCACACCTGGAAAAAAAAATCGCTGCCTCTGATGCCGTTTTACTAGGTGCTGGCACTCTTCGCGCCTACGGTACAACGCTGACCGTATCGCAACCAATTCTGCTGCAACATCGAATAAAAGAGGGTAAGTCCGCCCAGCCAGTTCATATAGTCATTACACAATTTGCTGACCTCAATCCGGAAATTAAGTTTTTTCAACAGCCAATTGAACGTTGGTTGCTGACCACAACAATGGGGGCACGTTCTTGGCAAAAACGACATCAGATACTTCACTCAACAGGGTTAACACTGCCACAGAAGTGTCCTCCCAAATTTGATCAGATTATGGCTTTTGACACACCAACGGGAAATGTTGATACGTCTGCTGCTTTGCAACACATGGCATCTCTACATATAACACGTTTAGCTGTATTGGGAGGGGGTGAATTAGTAGCTTCCATGCTGCAATCAGATTTAATTGATGAACTCTGGCTGACAGTCTGTCCACTGATTTTAGGTGGTGCCTCTGCACCAACACCAGTGGAAGGCGTAGGATTTTTATCTGAATTAGCTCCGCGGTTGGAACTTTTAGAAGTTCATCAAGTTGAGCAAGAAGTGTTTCTTCACTATCGGCTGCAACGTCCAGCAGATTAGATTACGCTGGTCATTAGTCATTACTCATTGGTCAGGTGAAAGAAATCAAACCTCGCTACTCTAGCCTTTGGATCAACAAAATCGCGGAAGTACCCCAAGATGCTTGGGATGCTTTAGCAATGCCACTCCAAACCCCGTTTTTAGAATGGGATTGGCTCAATAATCTGGAAATCTCCCAAAGTGCTACAGCTAAAGCCGGCTGGTTGCCAAATCATTTAACACTTTGGCGAGATAGTACTTTGATTGCAGTTGCCCCACTTTACGTGAAAGGACACAGTTATGGCGAATTTGTTTTTGACCACCAATGGGCAGATTTAGCCCATCGCATTGGTGTACAGTATTATCCTAAATTGCTAGGAATGACACCTTTTACCCCGGCTGAAGGTTATCGCTTCCTAATTGCCCCGGGTGAGGATGAAGATGAAATTACTGCGACAATGGTGCATGAAATTGATTCTTTCTGCTCTAGGCATCGGATTTCTGGTTGTCATTTTCTTTATGTGGATCCCCAATGGCGGACAGTCCTTGAACGGCAAGGTTTTACAGCTTGGTTACACCACAGCTACATTTGGAAGAATATTGGGTTTGAAACTTTTGATGATTACTTAAAAATATTCAACGCTAATCAGCGTCGAAATATCAGGCGAGAACGCAAAGCTGTAGAAAATGTGGGTTTACGTCTACAACCTTTGACCGGTGATGCAATTCCTCAGTCTTTATTTCCTTTGATGTATGAGTTCTATGCTGATACTTGTGATAAGTTTGGCTGGTGGGGTAGTAAATATCTAACTAAGCAGTTTTTTGAACGGTTACACTCTAACTATCGCCATCGAGTGGTTTTTTTTGCTGCATATCCACAACAAGAACCACTTCAACCGGTGGGTATGTCCTTTTGTTTATTTAAAGGCGATCGCTTTTATGGACGCTACTGGGGTAGTTTTCAAGAGATAGATTGCTTACATTTTGACGCTTGCTACTATACACCGATTGAGTGGGCGATCGCTAACGGCATCCAAACCTTTGATCCTGGTGCTGGAGGACAACACAAAAAACGTCGCGGTTTTCCCGCTATGCCTAACCACAGTTTGCACCGTTTTTACAATGGTCGTTTAAAACAAATTCTTTGCCGTTACATTCAAGAAGTCAATCAACTAGAACAGGAAGAAATGGCAGCGGTTAATGAGGATTTACCATTTAACCAAGAAAGAAAAATTTAAAATTTTCTAAGAGGTTGTTTTATAAGTTTTGAAGGGGTAATTTTCATGTTAGTGAACAGGGAACGGTGAACGGCGAAGGCGGGTAAAACAATATTTGATACATTAATCACAACTTTTAAAATATCCTCTAACTGATTACCCCTCTGCCTTCTGGGAGAATTAGCATAGCATCTCCGAAGGAGTAAAAGCGATATTTCGAGGCGATTGCTTCTCGGTATATATTTAACAGGCGTTCTCTACCAATCAGCGCACTGACCAACATCAACAAACTAGAACGTGGGAGGTGGAAATTTGTAATTAAACCATCTATCACCCGCCATTGGTAACCGGGATGGATAAATAAGTCTGTTTTCCCGCAAAATGCTTGTAAATCCCCAGATTGGGCTGCTCCTTCTAAAGCGCGGACTACCGTTGTCCCCACGGCTATAATTCGACCTCCAGCCGCTTTAGTAGCGCGTATTTGCTCCACTGTTGCGGGGGGAACAGAAATCCACTCTTCATGCATCTGATGATTTGTTACGTCTTCTATTTCTACAGGGCGAAATGTACCTACGCCAACATGTAGCGTAATGAAACCTTGATTAACTCCGCCATCACATAACTTGGACAGCAACTCAGGGCTAAAGTGTAATCCGGCTGTAGGCGCAGCGATGGCTCCTGGCTTTTGGGCATAAACTGTTTGATATTGTTCATCAGCCGCAGTTGATGCTGTGATATAGGGCGGTAGAGGTATTTCACCGAATTGATCCAAAACCTCTACCAAAGGTTTTCCTTCCGGCACATCAAAATGTAGTAAACGCCCTCCAGTTGCTGTATCTGTTTCTACAACTGTAGCTGTTAATCGATTGGGGTGTGGGTGACAATCTTGTTCTGTTCTCGCCTCTAATCTCCTGGGGGCAAAAAAAATCTTTGCTCCCAATTTAAACCGTTTTCCTGGTTTAACTAAAGCCAGCCAGCAGTTATATTGTCTTTCTTCTAAAAGCAAAACCTCTATTTCTGCACCTGTAGATTTATGACCATATAACCGAGCCGGAATAACTTTTGTGTCATTAATGACCAATAAATCATTCGCACGCAACAAATCTGGTAAATCTCGGAAAATATGGTGTAAGGGTGCAGTTTTTATCCCTGTCGTTGGAGAATTAACTACTAATAAACGCGAGCTATCCCTGGGAAATACAGGATTTTGGGCAATTAGTTCATTCGGTAATGAGTAATCATACCCTGCCAATGAACAATCTAAATTTACGTCTTGCGTTTCTGGTGCAGAAACTTCATTCAAACTGGTATTTGCTCTTTGTTGCTCCATCGAATTAATGAGATTTAAACTAAGAACGCCGTACATTTAAGCAACACCATTCTTTCTTTTTGCATAGGGCAGCAACAATCCAACCGTTTTGTTCCAAGGCATCGGCAACAGCTTGAGATTGTTCCAGTAGAATACCACTAAAGATTCCCCAAGTACTAGGTTTCGCAATGGCACTCATTTGTGGAAGCAACTGAATAATTACATCAGCCAAAATATTACAGACAATTCCATCAACTGGTTGACCCACCAGTTTGGCCAATATGTCTACACTACCTTCCGCTGATACCAAACGTTCTGGGCTAATGTCGTTCAAAGCCCGGTTGCTCAAGGTTGATTCCACCGCCAAGGGGTCAGTATCTACTGCATAAACTTTTTCAGCGCCCAATAGCAATCCTGCAATAGAAAGTATCCCAGATCCACAGCCAATATCGGCAATTATCATGGCTTGATGTTTAACACTGTTATCCACAGAAGCCCAAGGTACCGGGTTTAAAAGCATTTCTAGGGATTCCAAACACAATTGGGTAGTAGCATGGTTACCTGTCCCAAATGCTACGCCAGGGTCAAGACGAATCACAAGGCGTTCTGAGATATCTGGTAACGGTAGCCAGGCCGGATTAATCAAGAAGCGATCGCCTATTTCTTCAGGTTTCCAGTATTGTTTCCAGCTGGTAGCCCAATCTTCCTCATCAATTAAATCCCAGTCCAGGGTAGGAATAGACAATCCCACACACAAAGCATCTTGACGCAACCGCAAAGACAGGGCAGCCAAATCTAATAACTGTACTTGAAACCTTGGTAGGTAAGCTTTGACTATACAGGAGTTACCTTTACTTTCACTTGCCGTACCACGGCTACCAAAATCTTCCAGTCGCCAAAAGACTAAATCTTCCAGCGCTGGTTCACATAAAACTTTTAGTTCCCACCAAGTGTTTGCCATTTTTTAGTCCTGAGTCCTGATTACTAGTAGTTAAAATGTATATTCAAAATGCATATTCAAAATCAAAAACACACTTGACGGCGAATAAATTCGTCCGGGGATAGCCCCCATAAACAGAATTTGGGAGCTACCTCGCCGCAGTTAATTTGCTGTAAGAGATTTTTGAGTTAAGAAGTATGAGTGTCTCCTGACATTGTTCCTGACTCAGGACTTTTTACTCAACTAGGAAGCACTTTATAGAGTGACGGTGTATGCGTCCCTAATTCCGGGTACTTTAACAATTTCTGTTAAGATACCATCTGGTAAGGGATCATCGATACTGAGAGCCATCACAGCGTCACCACGGACAATCTTACGCCCTACCTGCATACTAGCAATATTGACATTAAAGCTGCCCAGTAGCGAACCGAGTTTGCCAATAATTCCTGGCATATCACGGTGTAAGGTAAACAGCATATACTTACTGGGAGGTACATTGATGGGGAAACCATCAACATCAGTTAAGTGAATTTCTTTGTCACCTAACAAAGCTCCTGTCACAGAATGAGTACCTAGAGTACCGGTAGCTTCCAAATGTAACGAGCCGGCATAGTCGCGAGCCGAAGCATCCCGAGTTTCAATCACCCGAATCCCCCGTTCTTTAGCTTCTATTGTGGCATTCACATAATTCACCCGTTCCCGTAGGGCTTGGTAAAGTAGTCCTTTTAACGAGGCTACAACCAAGGGCTGACTTTTGTTGGTTGCTAGTTCCCCTTGTAGTCGCACATTAAGTGATTCTACCCGTCCACCAGCGAGTTGTCCCACCAAGTTACCAAGGGTTTCCGCTAGCTGCATGTAAGGCTTGAGTGTTTCCAGTACATCCGGGCCTAATCCAGGTATATTGACTGCTGAACGTGCTGGTAGTCCTAACAGAACATCACGAATTTGTTCAGCAACATCAATTGCTACATTCACTTGTGCTTCTGTTGTGGAAGCGCCCAAATGGGGCGTAAGGATGATTTCTTTACCGAGCGATCGCAAGTCAGATTCACCTAGTGGTTCTGACTCGAACACATCCAAGGCTGCACCTTGGATTCGACCTTCTTTAATGGCTACTGCCAAAGCAGCCTCATCAATAATTCCACCACGGGCGCAGTTGATAATTCTGGCTGTGGGCTTCATTTTTGCCAGAGTTTTGGCATTAATTAAGTGGGTTGTTTCTGGTGTTTTCGGGATGTGCAGCGTAATATAGTCTGCTTGCTGCATCAGCAAATCCAGATCCACCAACTGACAGCCAATTTGTTCTGCTCGTTCTGTCGAGATAAAAGGGTCGTAAGCCAGGAGCTTCATTCCCATGGCCTTGGCCACGGTCGCCACATGGGAACCGATTTTACCCAAGCCAACAACACCGAGAGTTTTTTTATAAACTTCTGCCCCAACAAAGGTTTTGCGATCCCACTCACCCCGTTTCACTGAAGCATTAGCATCAGGGATATGACGAGATAACGATAACATCATCGCCAAGGCATGTTCTGCTGCAGCGATGGTGTTACCTTCTGGGGAATTGACAACAACGATTCCTCGGCGAGTAGCTGCGGGCACATCGACATTATCAACGCCAACACCAGCACGACCAATGATTTTTAACTGAGTGCCAGCTTCAATAATTTCTTGCGTAACCCGCGTACCAGAGCGAATCATCAGCGCGTCATATTCACCAATAATTTCGATGAGATCTGCTGGTTTTAGACCTGTTTTGACATCTACACTTGCAACTTGGGTAAGAATGTCAATTCCAGCTTGGTCGATAGGATCGGAGACGAGAACCTTGGACATAATTACTTGATTTGTTTTAAATTTACAGGTTTTGCTGCACAAGACTTTTTAGTTTAGTCTTTATCTGTGGCAATTGAGCAAAAATTACGTATTTTAGTATCAACCTCGTCCTCACTCACCTGTTAGGTTATAAGTATCAAATTATCAATTGCAGAGATAGTCTGGCATTGCCTCCTGGTATTGTAAGACGAGTGGTTATTTGTGCCACCCTTCGGTAATATAAACCATGACTAGGGCTAAAAACCTAATATTTTTCTAAAAAAAGTACAACCTCGCTTTAGAGGTTGTTTTATAACTTTTCAACAGGTAACTTTTATCTTAGGGAACAGGGAACAGGAAACGGGGAAGGCGGGTAAAACAATATTTGATACATTAACCATAACTCTTAAAACATCCTCTTAGGTGTTTTCAGGACTAGAGATGAGAATTCTTTCTAGTAGTTTGACACTAGCATAGACCGTATCCATGTAGGGTGTGGGGGTGTAGGTTAGTTTGCCGAGTTCAATTACTGCTCCTAAGATTGCCTCCACCTCTGTGGGACGACCCGCTTCGATATCTTGAAGCATAGAAGTCTTGTGAGCACCGACTTTTTCAGCCCCATTAATGCGCTGTTCTAAACTGATACTGAACTCAATACCCAATTTTTCGGCAATGGTTTGGGCTTCAATCATCATCTGTCCTGCCAGTGCGCGAGTCAAGGGGTATTGAGAAATCTGTTCCAGAGTGGCACGAGTCAGGGCACTGATGGGATTAAAAGCCAAGTTTCCCCATAACTTAGTCCAGATTTCTGTGCGAATCTTAGAGCGCACAGGTGCTTTTAATCCTGCCCGTTTCAAGCACTCGGTTAGTTTTTGGATACGTTCGGTTTTCGAGTTGTCAATTTCTCCTAAGCTGAAGCGTTCGCCTTCAATATGACGAATTACTCCTGGTGACTCTATTTTTACGGCAGGATAAATCACACAACCAATTACCCGATTTATATCAATGTGAGCCGCAATTATCCCCTTTGGATCAACAGCCTTAATTTGCTGCCCTTCATATTCACCGCCATGCTTGTGAAAGTACCACCAAGGAATACCATTCTGGGCAGTAACTACTGTAGTATCAGAATGGTACATAGATGATAAATTAGGGGCGATGGCAGGTAGACTCTGAGCTTTCACCGTCAATATCACCACATCTTGAGATCCTGCCTCATGAATATTATTAGTAGCTAAAGATGGATTCACTACATAACTTGACTCATCCGCCATTATTAGCTCTAATCCCTTGTTTTGAATTGCTTCTAAATGCTGACCACGGGCAATTAAAGTAACATCTTCCCCTGCCAAAGCTAGTTTAGCTCCTAAATACCCGCCAATCGCACCTGCACCCACAATACAGATTTTCATCATTCAATACCTAACTTTAGGAACTTAGCCATGTTCAACCGTTGTAGTTTCCCAGTTGCGCCACGGGGTAATGCTTCCAGAATGTGAATCTCCTTGGGCACTTTGAATGCTGCTAACACTTTCCCACAGTACAATTTTAGTTCCTGTTCACTGGTATTGCTCTTAAGGACAACGGCAGCATGAATTTCTTCCCCCAGGGTTTTGTGAGGAACAGCAAAAGCCAAGGCTTCAGTTACAGCAGGATGACGCAGCAACAAATCATCTATTTCTAAAGGCGAAATTTTTTCACCACCTCTGTTGATTAATTCTTTAATTCTGCCCGTCAGGTAAAGGTAACCATCTTCGTCCAATTTGCCTTGATCACCTGTACGGAACCAACCATGAACAAAGGCCGTGGCGTTAGCTTGGGGGTTATTTTCGTAGCCATCAATCACATTTGCTCCCTTTACCACTACTTCACCTAGGCTACCTTGGGGAAGCAAATTGCCATTTTCATCCATAATCCCTACTTCCACACCATGCGCCCCATAACCAACGCTCCCTGGTTTGCGGATTTTTGGCGGTAACTGGTTAGAAGTCATCATGTGTGCAGCTTCCGTCATGCTGTATGATTCCACCACTGGGGTATTGAGAGCTGCTTCCATTTGTTCAACAATTACCAGCGGTAGAGGTGCGCTGCTAGAACGAATAAAGCGCAAGCTATGGGATTTAACAATATCTTGGTTGCGACTAGCTCTCGCTAAAATAATTTGATGTATGGTAGGTGCAGCAGAATACCAAGTGGGTTTGTACTCATCCACCAACTGCCAAAATTCCAAGGCATTAAACCCAGGGGGACAGATAAATGTCCCTCCCGATGCCAAAGTAGACAGCAAACACCCCACTAATCCGTGAATGTGAAATAGTGGCATCAGGCATAAATTTCTATCTTGAGCAGTGAGGTTGTAGACACTGATAATATTTCGGGCAGAGGCGATCAGATGACGATGGCGAATTGGTACCCGTTTAGGACGGCTAGTAGTTCCACTCGTGTGCAAGATAATCGCCACGTCATCATCTCCGGGAACCCCAGGCCAAGAAGATTCCCTTTGTGGGTGAGTCACTTCTGTGCTTAATGCCAAACTCAATTTACCATCAGTATCAGTTATGGCATGGATGAGCAGCATGTTGGGATTAATGGCAGCAATAGCATCCTCTGGAGTCCTTGGAAAGGTAATTACTGCTTTAGCTTGCAGGTCTTCGTAGTAAAAAGCAAATTCTTCTTGTTTGTACTTAGGATTCAGGGGTGCGGCAGTTCCACACAGACTAGCAGCTAAAAAAATACACGCCATCGGCGAACCGTTAGGCATGACAATGGCAATGCGATCACCTAGACCTAAACCGAAACTGCGAAGTTCTGCCACTAAAGAAACTACATTTGATCGCAGTTGCCCATATGTCAAAGTCAGTTGGCGAGGTGTTAACAAAGCTGGATGCTCTTCTTTTCCCGTTATAACATCTATTATTTGCATTGCATATTTTTGTCCATAAGTCAAGTATTTATTATTGTCATCAGTAGGCCTTTATGGCCTTTGAATTACGAATTAGTAATTCTTTTGGTAAGAATTCTAATCCGATTCAAAAAGGTTGACAAATGCTAACGCATTTGTCAACCTGTTTTCCTGCTTCACTCCAGAAGTGTCGGCACTATGTAGTCCACGGGTTAACACGGTCAATCTGACCGCTTCTTATTTCAGGTTTATGGCAACATTTAAGTCTCCGCCACAAAAAAGCTGCAGTGATCACATTTAAACACTCTTTGAGATAGTGACAGAGATGATTTTTTCACTTTGCAACTTGAGCAAGTCTTATTACCAGGATAAAATCTATCCACAATTACCAACTTACTTCCATGTTAAATATCTTTACTCAAATAGTCTCCTTTCCATTGGAAAGGAGGTCTTTATTCTATTTAGGGAAACTGGCGATCGCGCACTTCTGATGCATAATCTTGTACAGCTTCACTAATTGTTTCTCGCAGATTTGTGTAAGCTTTGGCAAAGGGTGGGTGCTTCTCTGCTAGACCAAGCACATCTGAGGTAACTAACACCTGTCCATCACAATGAATACCCGCACCAATGCCAATGGTGGGAATAGTCAATTTTTGTGTAATCTGCATTGCCAAATCTGCGGGAATATGTTCTAGCACTATAGAGAATACACCTGCTTGTTCCAGAGCGATCGCTTCATTAAAAATTTTCTCTGCTGTTGCTTGAGTCTTTCCCTGTTGTCGCAGTCCCAGTTGATGTACTGATTGGGGTGTCAAACCCACATGACCCATGACCGGGATTCCTGCTTCTACCAACCGCCCAATAGTTTCCACCATTGCTGGATAACCACCTTCTAATTTCACCGCTTGAGCGCCTGTCTCCTTTAGCACTAATCCCGCTGATTGCATCGCTTGTGAGATGCTTTGTTGGTAAGTTAAAAACGGTAAATCAACTACAACTAAAGCCTGTTTTACACCACGACACACAGCTTTAGCATGATGCAGCATTTCCTCTAGGGTAATTGGTAGCGTTGTTTTATACCCTAAAACAACTGCCATCGAGTCCCCCACTAGGATTAAGTCTACCCCAGCCGCATCAATCAGTTGCGCGATTACATAATCCCAGGCTGTTAACGCTACGATTGCTCGCCCTTGTTGTTTCCATTGAATTAATTGCTGAGTAGTAATTGCCATCTTTAAAAGTGCATAGTAGGAATGAGTTGTTAGGGAGCGAGGAGAATGTCACGAACGGGTATTAAGGATGAGGATACTAATTTTTTCCCTGTCCCCACTCCCCGATTTTCATTCTTCACTTCACCGCCCGACTAAAAGCGAGATGAGGTTTTGCACTGTCCATTTTAGGCATTAACTAAGCCAGACCTTCATGAGTGCTAATCCATAATTTATTACCGATGTCAGGCTCAAGAGGAAGAAGTCAACTAGAAGGTAGCCCCGTAACTTCGTCTGATACAGATCCTGTATTTGGATTCAATCTTTACCTCTCCCCTCGCCTAAAGGCGAGGGTATTCTAAACTGTTGCTACGGGGAATAAATCATTTCTTTCGGCAACACTGCGTATGTTACTATTTAATACCTGTTGCACTATATCCATCGCTAATCTTTTCGTATATCCTTTACTTTTATCTACAAAATCTAGGTTTTGACTAAAAACTTTTTTACACTTGTGACATTTAAATTGGCGACGATTTATTTTTAATAGAACTGGTTTTTTACTCCAAGGTAAATCATGGATCATCCGCCAGTGGTTCTGATGTACACTATGAGTAATTTGTCCACAGGAGGCACAAGTCCAATGACTCACCCCTTTTTCTAGTGTTATAATTACTTTCCCCCTTCAATTTCTTGAAAATCTAATACTTTCATATAGGTAAGATTCAAGATTTTTCTACAGTAAACTTCATGGCGATCGCCTAAAAAATTAGGATATTTGTAATATATGATATGTATAATAATTAAAGTATGTTAGATATTTTTTAAATGCTTGCAGAGTATATATTACAGACATTGACATCACTCAATTATAGTCATTAAAAGTTAATAAATTTCCCTAGTAACCATAAAAATACCGGAAGAACCATAATTCCTTACTTCTTTAAATAGCTCTTTGTACTCTGCACGATATTTATCGACTGCAACTGTTGGGTGGATATCTCTTGCCAAATGTTTGAGGATTTGTAATTCTACATCCATTGCGCTACTTACTTTTCAGGGTTTTTTCTTTTAAATATTATATTCTTTATTCTCGAAAAGTGACAGAAGAGGGATATATCCTGCTGAAATAAATAAAACTATTACGGCGTTGATGGAAAAATGGTTTGATAGTTTGGTGGTTGACAAGGAAAAAGCAGGCGTTAGCCTGCTGTGTCGCGTTTCATCCTCTGTCTAAAGCACAAAGCGCGCAACTATGTTGCAGCTTTTCAGGGGCTTTCACGCTTCCGCTTGATTTCTTGTAAACCCAGCAGTAAATATTCTCAATCTAGAAAAAACAGTGGAGGGCATCCCCGTTCGCGTAGGGTGCCGTCAGGTATATTAATGTTACAAGAGTTGAAGCCTCTACTTTCCTTGGGGCAAGCCTGGTTGAGCAAGTTTTGACGGTACATGTAGAATCCCCTCTCCTTTAGGTAAGAGAGTGTCAACCATGGGAACCCACAAATAACCCGGTTTATCAACTAACAACGACAACACTCGCTTAGAAGGCAATAATAAATTCTGGGCTGTAATTGCACTGGTGTTCAGGTCTACTCGCTTTAGTCCCTCATAAGTCCCCACCCACAAACTACCCAGCTGATCTTGCGCCCCCAGTCAGGGTATTTTAAACTTCACTGACCAATTTTTTCCAATTAGCCATCCTTCCCTAGTCCCCACTCCCCTACAGTCAGAGATAATTTTTGTAAATTAAACTTAATAAAATGTTTAAAACTTTATGTAATAACAAATTTAAATACATAAGTTAAAAACTTTCAAAGAATAACTTATTAAATTCTTGATATATTGTGAGACAAGCTACAAATTATGTACTGTGCAACTTCTTTTTCTTTCGATTACCACTCTAGTGGATTTCTGTCAAGTAAATTCTTCCTTGGTCTGTTTACCATCATTAAGGTACAGATCAGGAATGTGGATAGGGGAATAGGTGTTAGCTAGCCCAAGCCCCTCATGTCCCCATGTGTAGGGAAATAACCTCATACATTCCCCCAATTGCGGAGTTTTGGTTGGAAATCCAAAGATTTAGCGGGGCAAGAGAAAGAAATAAAAGAGAATTTTTATTCACAGGATGAGGAAAAGGCGGAAGTGTAAGTTCATGCACCCCATTTTGGGGAGAACATATGTTGCTAAATGTTAACAAATGTTCGTTGCTAAAAAAATCGACTCGCCAAAGCTAACCTCTAACAAAAAGTTTTTCCCAATTTTTCCCCCAATTTAGTCAGGGTAAAAAGGGAAAGTGAGAGAAAGTTGCACAGAACATGATTTGATTAAGTAATTAAAGAGTGACTTCTTGGAAGGGAATTTATGTCTTACGCTCAAACGAAGACCCAGAGCAAATCAGGGTATCAAGCCGGGGTTAAAGATTACAGACTAACCTACTACACCCCAGATTACACACCTAAAGATACAGACCTTCTCGCCGCCTTCCGGATGACTCCCCAACCTGGAGTTCCCCCAGAAGAAGCAGGTGCTGCTGTAGCTGCTGAGTCTTCCACTGGTACTTGGACAACTGTGTGGACAGACTTGCTCACAGACCTAGACCGCTACAAAGGTCGTTGCTATGAGATTGAACCGGTTCCTGGTGAAGACAACCAGTACATCGCTTATGTTGCCTATCCTCTAGACTTGTTTGAGGAAGGATCTGTAACCAACATGTTTACCTCCATCGTGGGTAACGTATTTGGTTTTAAAGCCCTGCGTGCGCTACGTCTAGAAGATTTGCGGATTCCTGTAGCTTACCTGAAAACCTTCCAAGGACCTCCTCACGGTATCCAAGTAGAACGCGACAAATTAAACAAATATGGTCGTCCATTGCTGGGTTGTACCATTAAACCCAAATTAGGTTTGTCTGCTAAAAATTATGGACGCGCTGTATACGAATGCTTGCGCGGTGGTCTGGACTTCACCAAAGACGACGAAAACATCAACTCCGCACCATTCCAAAGATGGCGCGATCGCTTCTTGTTTGTAGCAGAAGCTATCCACAAAGCACAAGCAGAAACCGGTGAAATCAAAGGCCACTACCTCAACGTTACCGCCCCCACATGTGAAGAAATGCTGAAGCGGGCTGAGTTCGCCAAAGAACTCAAAATGCCCATCATCATGCACGACTACCTCACAGCAGGTTTCACCGCTAACACCACTTTGGCTCGTTGGTGTCGTGATAACGGTTTGTTGCTGCACATTCACCGTGCCATGCACGCTGTAATCGACCGTCAAAGAAACCACGGTATTCACTTCCGTGTATTGGCTAAAGCTCTGCGTATGTCTGGTGGTGACCACATCCACACTGGTACAGTGGTTGGTAAATTAGAAGGTGAACGTGGCATTACTATGGGCTTCGTTGACCTGTTGCGCGAAAACTACGTTGAGCAAGACAAGTCTCGTGGTATTTACTTCACCCAAGATTGGGCTTCTATGCCTGGTGTAATGGCAGTTGCTTCCGGTGGTATTCACGTATGGCACATGCCCGCACTAGTAGAAATCTTCGGTGATGACTCGGTACTACAATTTGGTGGTGGTACTCTTGGTCACCCATGGGGTAACGCACCTGGTGCAACCGCTAACCGTGTAGCTTTAGAAGCTTGTATCCAAGCTCGTAACGAAGGTCGTAACTTGGCTCGTGAAGGTAACGATGTTATCCGCGAAGCTGCTAAGTGGAGTCCTGAACTAGCTGTTGCTTGCGAACTGTGGAAAGAAATTAAATTCGAGTTCGAGGCAATGGATACTGTCTGATCCTTAAGTAACCAGTAAAAAGTTAAAGAGTAAAAGAAAATATTCATTCTTTCTTTTGACTTTTTACTTTCGCTTTTTACTTTTTACGGGCTGGGGTCAAACATGAATCTTAAGAAAATTGCTAAGGATACAGCCAAGACTCTTCAAAGCTATCTGACTTATCAAGCGCTTAAAACAGTATTGGCACAGCTAGGCGAAACTAACCCTCCATTGGCACTTTGGCTACATAACTTTTCCGCCGATAAAATTCAAGACGGAGAAGCTTATCTTGAGCAACTGTTCCTTGAAAGGCCAGACTTGGCATTACGGATTATGACTGTCAGAGAACATATAGCGGTAGAAGTCGCCGAATTCCTTCCGGAAATGGTTCTCACAGGCATTCAGCAAGGCAATATGGAACAACGTCGCCAGCACCTAGAACGCATTACACAAATAGATACATCTCACCCCAGTCTACAATCAGAACATCAGACAAGTTTAGATCCCAATAGTGAACAGTAATCACTTTTAATTGATAACTGTTGACTCATGACCGCAAAGTAATATCAATCGCAACCCATTACCAAAAGCTATGCAAACTTTACCAAAAGAGCGTCGTTACGAAACCCTTTCCTACTTACCACCTCTTTCTGATGCTCAAATTGCCAAGCAAATTCAGTACATTTTGAATCAAGGTTACATCCCAGCTGTTGAGTTCAACGAAACTTCTGAGCCAACAGAATTATTCTGGACAATGTGGAAACTACCTTTGTTTGGTGCTAAATCCACTCAAGAAGTACTTAGCGAAGTACAAGCTTGCCGTTCTCAATACAGCAACTGCTATATCCGTGTTGTTGGTTTTGACAACATCAAGCAGTGCCAAGTTCTCAGCTTTATTGTTCACAAACCCAGCAGATACTAAAACTGGAAAAGCTTAATTAATCTTGGGAAAGTTGAATTAATTTTCCCCCAATACAGAGGTAGATTTTTCTGCCTCTTTTATTTTTAAGGGAGTATGGAATTGCCTATATTAGAGAGCATTTGTAAAGTAAATCTTTAGACAACAAGACGACGTATATGGCAGTTTCACTCATTTCTGGCAGATGCTCATAATCCTTAGTGAGACGACGGTACTGGTTCAACCAACCGAATGTTCTTTCTACTACCCAACGTTTGGGCAAAACCTTCCATTCTTGTTTAGTACGCCGTATTACCTCAATATGAGGTTGAATCATCAACCAGACACAAAGGGCAAATTTATCACCGTCATAAC
Organism: Umezakia ovalisporum Ak1311; assembly: GCF_029891685.1. NCBI lineage: Bacteria > Bacillati > Cyanobacteriota > Cyanophyceae > Nostocales > Nodulariaceae > Umezakia > Umezakia ovalisporum. Next base: position 42,838 of record NZ_JANQDJ010000053.1, read on the forward strand.
CGGAATCTACCCATAAAACTTCCACTTTTTCTGGTAATTCTGGACGTTATTTTAGTAACTCTATCAAAGCATAGGCAGCAAGTATTCTTTCTGGGGCATTTCCTTGGCTGACAACGACTTTCAACAACAGTCCCAGGCTATTAACTATAGTTTGTCGTTTTCTTCCTTTTACCTTTTTAGCTCCATCAAAGCCGTACACATCTCCCTTTTTTCAGCGGTTTTTACTGACTGGCTGTTTGCCGCGATGGCAGTAGGTTGTGTTGATTTACCTAATTTTGAGCGAACTTGACTACGCAATGTATGGTTTAGTTTTTCCCAGCCCCTTTAACCTTGGCATTTGCGGTAGTAGTTGTATACTGTTGAGTTTGGCGGAAAGTCCCCAGGAAGCATATGTCATTTACACCCTGTTTTCAAGTGATAGTAGATAGCATTAAACACTTCACCCATATCAGTTGTGGGAGGATGACCTCCAGATTTAGCTGGTGGAATTAAGGGAGGGAGAATTTCCCATTCTGAGTCCCTAAAGTCGGTAGAATAAGCTTTCCGAGCCATTTCTTCCTAAGTAGTTATACTGTTTTAAACCTATCCTATCTTTGCAATTTCTCAAAGCAAACCATTTTTAGATTTACTTTATAAATAGCCTCTTAAAGTTAGATATCGGAGTTTTGAAGAATTTGTTATGAAAGCATTGGTACAAACAAGCTCCAATCAAAACATAAAAATTCCCCTATTAAAAAGTGGCGATTTCCCCTGGTACTGCAATTTGTGCAATCGCCACCGACGAGCGCTAGGATTAATTGAGAGGCTACAAACAAGTGACAAGCTGAATGTCTAATCTCCGTGGTTTTGCCTTGGACAGTGACAAATGGGTTAGGTTATACCACCCTTAGTCCTTTTACCTCAATAATGATGTCATCAAAATCGTTGTCACCACCTCCGGCTAAATCCTCAAAGCCGAAGATATTGTTTCCCAAAGATCTTATATGGTTTATGCGGTCAAGGTTAGTACCGATACTGGCGACATAGAGGTTACTAAAGTCAGATTTGACCGAGTTCGTATCACCATTGGTAACCAAAAATGGCAGCAGGACATAGGAAGATAGGTCAATAGTGCTGAGTAATTGAAATCTACCATTGTTGAGAAACTTTCCGGTTTGGTTATTGCCAACAGTACCAGTCACCACTGAATTATTACGCACAGCACTTAAGTATTCATGACGATTACCAAGCTCGGCTACACTCAGACCCGTCAGTGGATCGACAACTGCGCCTGTACTTCTTTCCCCTAAGTAAAAACCCACCAGATTGTCAAAAGCTGCTTCCCGATACAGGGTAGCTTCAACCTCAATAGTGATGGTGTCACCAGCAGTAGCATTGGGAATCAGGTCTCTCAAACTAATAGCTTTCAGGCGCTCATCATTATTTTCAAGTGTTTGAGTATAATTATTGACATTAACTCCCCGAATCTTCTCCGCCGTAATGTTGAAACTAGCACCTACGAGCCTAAAGCTAGTTGGAGTAACATCTCCAACAGTTAACTCAGTAATGACATTAGTCCCAATTTCTCGTAGTTGAAACTGTACTGTTCTGCCGTCGCTGTCCTCAGTACCCAGGGATGACTGGAGATTGGCAAGGATAGAACCGCTACCGAGAGGTACACCAGAAGCATCACCCAAAGTGGTCAAAATGGTTTGAGTTGTACCGTCACGGAAGACGGCTTCTAGCACCTGAGATGACGAGGTTGAACCTTCCAGGGAGAATTTAAAGGTAGTGCCAAAGATTGCCGTCAAGGGGTCGTTTTGACTATCTGTAACAGTCACAGTCAGGGGACTATTTTGATTAATCCTAATCACAGACGGGGCACCAGGGTCACGGATGACCCCAAGAGTTGGATCTGAATCTCCCTGGGCATTATCTTTGAGGAACAGGGTTGCCCCGTCAACAAGACCGTTACCATCCCGGTCTCGCAGCACCGCACCTAGGCCTGTGTTGGCATTATAGTCAAAGATGGAGAACTCATTATCAATTAGTTTGATAAAAGTGTTGTAGTCGGTAGCTTCTGAAGGCCTTTCATCAAAGGTTAGCTCTACCCGATGAATCTTCCTAGAAAAGATGTCTAGATTGGAGGCAGAATCAGGGGCAATGGTGAATGACAACAGTGGTCCATATAACTCAGCATCTGGAACCTCCTGTGTCAATCTTTGCAGAAGAGTTGTATTATTGAGAATGTCAATAAAATTAGTCTCGATGATTTGAAAACCATCGCCAATCAGCTTGATTGAGTCTGGGTCAACGGGTTCTGGGTCAACGGGTTCTGGGTCAACTGGTTCTGGGTCAACGGGTTCTGGGTCAACTGGTTCTGGGTCAACGGGTTCTGGGTCAACTGGTGCAATTATGTTGATGTTTATACGCTCTAAAAGACCATCTTGCTGCTGAGAAAATATATCACGGCCTGCTACCAATGCAGTGGCCTGGATACCTACGAGATATGCTAAGTTCACCCTTCTGTCAGACAACAAACCAGTCACCAAGGTGTCTGCATTCTCATTGATTGTAAACAGCTCTATCCCAGTGAGGTCAGGTAGACCAGCAACTACTAGGCGATCGCTCCCTGGTTTAAAATCCTTGACCATGGCAGACTCAGTAGGAATCGAGGCATTGGCAAGGTAAAAACTATTCGCTCCCTCGCCCCCACTCAAAATGCTGCCGTTAGCAGCAAACAGATAATCATTTCCTGGACCGCCGAAGAGTTGGTCTGTGGCTGCCCCTGCAATGAGGCGGTCATTGCCAGATCCGCCCAATAGTTGATTATTGCCAGTACCGCTAGAAGTATCAAGAACATCGTCCCCCTCGTCCCCGTACAGACGATTAAACCCACCGCCATCTGAGACTGTCAGCCTATCATTACCGTCTCCGCCGTAGAGTTCATTGTTGCTACCTTCGACCACAATCAGAGTATCGTTATCGGCGTCACCATGTAACTTATTCCCACCAATACCACCTGAGGCAAATAACTCATCATCCCCATCACCGCCGTAGAGGGTATGATTGTTGTTAGCGATCAGCGTATCGTTGCCTGGTCCAGCAAATAAGATTACCTGCCTTAGGGAACCAGCAGCGTCAAGAGTATCATCGCCTGCAAAGCCAAATACCTGAACATTTCCTGTATTATAAGCAAACAGTTCATCTTCACCCGCAGTACCAAAGATTCTAGTAAACTCTGACTCATTGAGTATAGCTTGTGTAGTCTCGGCGGTGACATTTCCCTGTTCATCAGTTTGGGTAGCCTTGAGCACCTGTCCTCCCAAAGCCAAGACGGGGATATTCGCAATGTCAATCTTCACAGACCAAGTGTCGTTTTCCTGGACAATTGCGCTATTCTCGCCAGTGAGGACTACTCCACTGACCAAGCCCAAGGTCACAGTTGCTCTGGGTTTCCCCGTACCAGTGAGTGTCAAATTTCTGGCTGTGGCTGCTGCATTGACAATCGCTTCATCGGTAATTGCGTCAATGTTGACCGTTGGCTCAGTCACACCTATGTCAGTAATGTTACTAGTTTGAGCTTCTGCTGTGTTGACAATGTTTTCTGTTGCTGCACTTATACTCATTTCGGTCGTTTCTAATTTTTAGTTACGTTAAAAATTAAAGTTCAATTACAACGATTTTTGATACAAACTCATATTCCATAAGTAAGCATTTTCACCCTGACCAAGAAATTATTTGAGAGTGGGGAAAGTGTTTCACCGAGTTCTAGAGCATTGGTGAGGAATATTTGCCCAAGAGCTAGGGTGGTGATGTACCAATGAAATTACTCCAAATCCTTTTTTTTCTAGTCATGTGGTATCTGTAGGAAAGCAGAGACTTTCCATGAAAGTCTCTACAAAGATTCCTCAAAGGGGCAGTCGTTAAGCTGCACTTTCTGACAACCTATTAGATGAAGACAAACTGCTGGGCATTGCTGAGGTTAAGCTCAGTTTGGCTCACCCCCTCCAACACAGCCACATCAGTAGTACCCACTTGAATTAAGGTATTACCGTTCTGGCTCACCAAATTTACTTGGTTAGAAGTAATGCCACCCATACCGATGCGGTCTACTCCCACCTCAAAGTCCTTAACTACATTGTTTGCAT
>NZ_JANQDJ010000054.1:0-83788 GCF_029891685.1 Umezakia ovalisporum Ak1311
AGGGAAGATGCTTTCACCCTTGCACCTAGGGGGTAGGATTTTCACCTACATGGACACACAGTTATCAAGAATCTGGTTTTTAAACCAGTCTTGTCTCTTATCCCTGAGAATTTCTACTCATTTCAAGAGAACGAATCGCACTCAAAACTATAAGCATAACCATACTGGTAAAGTAACCAGTAAATCTCTTGTAACTCCTGTGAAATCCAAGTAGTTTCGCGGTCAGCACACCCAGCCACCACAGCTTGAAAGTCACGGTTAATAGCCACACTAAAACGCTCTTGATTCAGAAAACGCTGTAAAGACCTTGGGTAACGAAATCCCTCATCCAAAGGAATCAAAGTGCGATCGCGACTTCCATACCATCCCAGGCCCGTATTGTCATCAGCCATGAGAAAATAACCTTGAGCATAACCGCGAACAATAGCAGCGATATCGTATTGCATAATTAAGCAAACAAGCAAAAAACCTCAGAGAAACACCCTTAGCGTGACTCTGGGATTCCCTCAGCATTCCTCTGCGTTTAACAAAGATGACTGAAGCAATTCCACCTATCACTCTACCACCCTCCCACAATCCTTATCTTGAAGGACAATGGTTGCAAGACCGTTTATTGCGGTGGCTAGATACAGAATTCCTACCCGAAATAGTCAACCAAAAAATAGCCCAACGTGCGGCGCAAATTTTTGTCAGACAACGTATGGAAGGAGAAGACGACCTGGGATCCCTAGTTATAGCCATTGTCACAGAGATGCAGGGATTTGATTTTTCCAAAAGTTTTTACGGAGAATTTGCCATCGCCAACGCCGTCAGCGATCTACTGTTAGAGAGTATAGGCATAGACCGTTGCTGTGGACAATAGCTTGATCAATGGTCATTAGTTCTTGGTGCAAACTAACGACACATGACTAATGACCAATGACTACCAGCTAGATTTAACCACACCAGGCAAAAGGCCTTGGTGGGCCCATTCCCGTAGCACATTCCGAGATAGACCAAAGTCTCTATATACACCTCTAGGACGACCAGTTACCCAGCAGCGATTGCGGCGACGATTGGGGGCGCTATTGCGGGGTAATTGTTGAAGTTTCCGGTGGATTTCCAACTTATCTAGAGGAGATTCAACACTTTTGAATTCTTCCAACAAAGCTTCGCGCTTTTCAGCATATTTTTCTATCAACTTGGCGCGTTTTTTTTCGCGCTCAATCATACTCTTCTTGGCCATAACTTCTCTAACTGATTTAAAGACAGCATTTCTCATTATACACTCTCCCCATCAATTTTAGAGATATTTTGTATCGCCTCTTCCGCCCCCAAAGTTTTCTTACCAGTGGGGCATAAATCACTCAGACCACAAGCTTGACAAAGGGGGGAACGGGCTTTACAAACAGCACGACCGTGATAAATCAAACGAATTGACCAATTTTCCCAATCCGGTTGGGGTAACAACTCCATTAAATCTTTTTCAATCCGAATCGGATCAGTAAATTTAGTTAAACCCAAGCGTTGGCTCAACCGCTTAACGTGGGTATCTACTGTCACCCCCGCATTAGTACCATAAGCATTAGCTAGAACTACATTTCCAGTTTTTCGCGCTACTCCCGGAAGCTGCAACAATTGCTCCATGGTATTAGGAACCACAGAATCAAACTCGCTGACAATCATCCGACAAGCCCCTTGAATATTCTTCGCCTTATTGCGATAAAAACCGGTAGAACGCACCAAATTTTCTAATGCTGCTAAATCAGCATTTGCTAAACTAGCCGCGTCCGGAAAGCGTTTGAATAAAGCTGGTGTGACTTTATTAACTCGCTCGTCAGTACACTGAGCGGAAAGAATAGTTGCTACCAGTAGTTGTAGTGGCGTTGAGTAATTCAAAGAACAAGTTGCATCTGGATAAAGATTTTTCAAGCGGGCGAGGACTTCTAACGCCCGTTGCTTCTTAGATGGAGATTTGCGGCGGGTAACATTCACTGGAATAACTTTTGCACCCAATCTAACTGGGAAGTTAACTGAGTAGTTTCTTTGACGATGAGAAAAATCCCTAGTCCTAAAAGTATCATTAAACCAGTTTGCATTACACCCTCTTGAATCCGGTTAGGTAATGGCTTACCACGCACACCTTCAATCAGCAAAAATGCCAGTTGTCCCCCATCTAAAGCTGGTAAAGGCAAGATATTGATGATTGCTAAATTAATGCTGATCAAAGCACCAAAAAATAACAGACTACCCGTGTCATTTTGGGCAATGTTAGAACCAATTTGCACAATTTTAATTGGCCCTGCTACTTGACTTGCAGTTTCACCGAAGTTAGTGATTAGTTGTCCAAAGCCTTGAAATGTCATAAACACCAGGCGCTGAAATTCGTTTGCACCAATGTTCAACGCTTTCCCCAAGTTACGAACGGGACGGCGGACAACTTCACCATTAGGAGCCAGTCCGATGCCAATAGTACCTCCAGATGGCTTGTTTTCAGGAATTACATTCACCGTTAGCTTTTGGTCCCCCCGAGCAATTTCTAGTTTTACGGGCTGACCTGGATTATTTTTAATAATCTCTCTGAAAGCTTCAATTTCTTGTAGCGCTGTGCCAAATTCTCTTTCATTGACGGCTAGTATCACATCTCCTGGTTTAATTCCCGCTTCTCTAGCTACAGAACTGACATCTGGCGCTAGTTGTTGAATTAAAACTCCTGGTTGGCTAGCTTCTCCTACACCGATGACGCTCACCTGAGTCACCAATAGCAAATAGGCAAATATTAAATTGGCGATAACTCCAGCGCTGATGACAATCCCCCGGTCTACAATCGGACGGTTACGCAGCAAATTTGGGTCATTGGGCGGAATATCGCTATCTGGTTCGTCGTCGGGAAAGCCTACAAAACCCCCCAAAGGAAAGGCGCGGATAGCATATTCGGTTTGTGATCCTTGGTACTTCCAAAGAGTTGGGCCGAAACCTAAAGAGAAGCGGTTCACGAGAATACCTTGAGCACGGGCTGCAATGAAGTGTCCCAACTCGTGTACCAAGATCAGAACAGCCAAGACTGCGATCGCTGCTAAAACTGACATAGAGCAAATTAATCAAAAAAAATTCAGATATATTACTCCCATTGTAATAGTTAAAGAATAGTTACAGAAGCTTAAATCATTCCAGAGCATGAAGTAGTCCCTCGATTGAGTGAAGCCATGTCTACCACAGGCCACCCCCTCAGTACTAACGCACTACTCGAATTTGAGTACCCATCCTCAGGCTACCCCATAAACCATCAGTGCTAAGAACAAGTCATTGGGATAAATACCTAATACCAGACAAAGGCCATCGCTTCTGGAACCACGCTCCTAACAATTGCGTCAGCCCCCCACTCTGGTGGGGGGGAGCCAGGGAATTTACTCCCTAGCTCATAGCTCAAGTCTGTTTTTAACCGACTATTTCAGTCTGTTACATATAGGCCAACTTGAATATAAAATGCCTCTACCAACGGAAAGCCCTACATCACAAAACATCCCTACCCAAATAAGGCTGTAACACTTCTGGTACTTTAACCGTACCATTTGGTTGCTGATAATTTTCCAAAATTGCTGCCATTGTCCGCCCTACAGCTAAACCGGAACCGTTTAAGGTATGGACATACTGGGTTCCCTTCTTACCAGCTTCCTTAAAGCGAATATCTGCTCTTCTGGCTTGGAAATCTACACAATTAGAACAACTGGAAATTTCGCGATACTTTTCAGAAGATGGAAGCCATACTTCTAAATCGTAGGTTTTTGCTGAACCAAAACCTAAATCGGCAGTACATAAATCAATTACACGATAAGGCAATTTCAAAGCTTGTAAAATTGCCTCTGCATTACCTACTAATTTTTCTAACTCCTCAAAAGAAGAACTGGGATGCACAACTTTCACTAACTCAACTTTATTGAATTGATGCAGACGAATTAAACCCCGCATATCTCGCCCATAACTTCCTGCTTCCCGACGAAAACAAGGAGTATAAGCACAGTGATAAATTGGTAAATCTTCCGCAGCCAAAATTTCTCCCCGGTAAAGGTTGGTAACAGGAACTTCTGCCGTAGGTATTAACCACAATTGATCGTCAGCACATTTAAAGCTTTCTTCGGCAAACTTTGGTAATTGACCAGTTCCGGTTAAAGAATCAGTATTGACTAACAAAGGCGGACTAACTTCTACATAGCCTGCTTCGGTTTGCATCTTCAGCATGAACTGAATTAATGCCCGTTCTAACGCTGCACCCGCACCGACGAGAGTAACAAAGCGACTTTGGGCAACTTTGACAGCACGCTCAAAGTTGAGAATACCCAATTTTTCGCCTATTTCCCAATGGGGAATAATTTTCGGGTTTTCAGGTAGATGTTCATCACCCCAGCGCCGCACCTCTTGATTATCATCTTCACTGCTACCAAGAGGCGTGAACTCACTGGGTAAATTGGGAAGTGCTAACAGCAGCAGTTCAATTTCTACTTTGATGTTTTTTTCTTGCGGTTCTAGTTCACTTAATTGAACTTTAGTGGCGTTACCTTCCTCCCGCAAGGCTTGAATTTCTGGAGATTGAGGGTTAACACCAGATTTAATCTTCTGTCCCACAATTTTACCAATTTCGTTACTGCGGGCTTGAAGTTGACTCCGTGTCCCCTCTAGTTCCCGTTGTTGCTTGTCTAACTGTAATATGGGTTCGATGTCGTATTTACCACTACGACTGTTCAAGCGTTCTTGGATTAATTGGGGATTTTCCCTTATTTGCTTAATATCCAGCACTGATTTTTCTGTTGTTTTTTGCCTATGGTCTTCTTACCAAAACTCCAGCATATACTGATTTTGGCTGATTAAGGGTCTTGCCAATACAAAAACCCTGCCTTGTCAGTCTTGCCAAAGCTACAAAATCCCACTGCACATTGATCATGATTTTACTGAAAACCAATTATTAAGTTCTGGTGATTCGATTCAGCAGCCAAATAGACACTGCTAGCCCTGCAAAGTGTGCTGAGACGGTGTTGATATTTGCCTGCACTACAAGCATATCTAAACCGCTAATAATGCGCGTGGGGTCAAATAATTGAGTAGTTGCAGCTTGGGGTGATATAGCCCTTGCTACCAATGTCCCCACAATCGCTTGTGCCCCTAATAATGTCACCAGCATTCCTAATAAATTAATCCACAGTCCCAGGCGTAACACTTGCAAGGTTTCACTTTTGCGGGGACGGTTACTCGGATTTGAGGATTGCAGTTGGTTACCAATTCTGGTGTAACGGTAAGCCAAATAAATACCGCCTCCTAAAATCAGAATTCCACAAATTGCTAAAAATACGCCAAACCCAGTCCCTGGATTATTGCTTACCCCAGTTCGCTGCTGACTAAACACCGCGAACAGCAGCACAATAATGGCAGAAACAACACCTAAAACCAACTGAATCCAGAAACTAATCCAACCTGTTAGGCGAAATGTTTGGGCAATTGCCCGAAGAGTAGAAGAAGACGATGGAGTATCGGAGTTTTGTGACATACTGATCACTGGTGTGCTAAGGACTTGTTAAATTTAATATCACAATTACCAAATGGGATATGAGTATCTCAAGTCCAAATAGTCAGTGTTGAATACTATTTGATTGTGCCTGCAAGCATATAGGTTTTTATCCTGACATTTTCCATGGCTTAATTTCTGATGTTCTGTACTGGGATAATCACCGTAAAACAAAGTGTTTATTAACTTTTACAGACAAAACTGCATTTTGCTTGTAAAATTTCTTCGATAGCATTTTATGCTGAGGCGGTTCTGACCAGTTTGGCATTACTTGACACCACGCAAGTGACCAGGTAATCGCTTTAATTGCTCCTCTCCACAACACCTATAACTTGGGTAAGGGCGTAGTATTTTGCGCTCCTCAAACCTAGACATTTGTCCTGTGACTGTAGCTGCTTGGGTAGTCATTGCAATGTTTACACTTTGAAAACCCTGTCAAGGTGGTCATATATCGCCGCTTTTGTAGTAGCATTATATACTGACTATCGAGATTGTAAATACCACTATTATCAGGCATTTTTTAGCCATTCACTAAACCATGAAACTTGAGGATATATATCAATTCTTTGAGAATCCTCCGCCAACTTATCTCTGTCAGGAAGTAGCAGTTTGTTACATTTTGTATGTTTTATTACAAGGTGAATCCTACGGAACTGAGTTGATACAGCGACTAGAAACCGAATACCCAGCCTATCGCCTTTCAGATACGGTACTTTACAGTGCGATTAAATTTCTCGAAGACGAAAGGGCTATTACAGGTTATTGGAAGAAACTCGAAGGACGAGGAAGACCCAGGCGGATGTACGAAGTTTCTCCAGAATGGCAAGAACGATCACAAAATTTGGCATATCTTTGGCAAGATTACATAAAGGGGAAGAGAAACTAATGAATCATTAATCCTCCATGAGTCTTCTCCTATGAAAACAATAATAAATTAGTTATGGATAGCGCAATTTTGCCATCTACGTTGCTGCTCACCTTGTTGTTATCGGTTGGGCTGTTTTTCTTCATTCGGGCTTCAACTAAAGACCGCACAACAAAAGCACAACTTGTATCTCAACAAGATGAAGCTACTTTAATGCCGAAACTTAAGGAATACTTTCGCTCGCGTTCTTACCAAGTAGCCGCAATCGACCCAGAAAAAAATCAAGTGGTTTTTGAAGGTTTTGTTCAACCCAGCCGATTCCTAGCCGTGTTTTTAACACTGCTAACATCTGCGGGTATGATTTGTCTGTCATTGGTTTTATCCCTGCTTTTTCCTAACTTCGGTAAATTGTTTCTCCCATTGGTGTTACTATCCCCTTTAAGTGGTTTGTTTTATTGGAAAAAAGCTGGAAGACTTGAGAAAGTCTCGTTACAGATGGAAGAAGCCAGCCAAGGTGAATTCGGCTCTCCCAGTAAAATTACTATCGTTGCCCATCGAGATGAACTAATGGAGTTACAGAGAGCTTTAGAGTTAAAATCTGTTGACTAGACCCCAGAGAGGAGAAAACGTTTGCAGTTACATAAGTTTTCCCTACGACATTGCATCGTAGGGAAAATATTATACTTGCTTACAGAGCCTCTTGGGCAATCCATAGGAGGAGAGGGCAACTCAACTCTCACTTGGGGATGTATTTTGCTCTTGCATTTTTTCTATCTGACTCTCCTCTGCATCATTTAACCAGAAATTAACCCATACAAACCAATGTGTTTGGATAAGAAGTTGACTTTCCTATTAAGTCCAATTGACTGGTTAACTGGACTGAATATACTGGCAAATCAGTCACAAACTTAAAAAAAACAAAAACTTTGCATAAACTGAGCAACTTTACCAGTTAAATGATTGTCAGAAGCAACATTCCACAATTTAAGATAACCATTTATTATTAGCGGCTAGCCATGGCCACTGATTCCATACCTCCCGGAGATTCTAATGTCCGCAGGCTAGGAAACAGAAAATGGTTTTCTTCTACGTATTGAGCACCAAACAGCCCCTTCTCTGCCCAGAAATAACGGTCTGTGGTGTGTTCATTTCGTTTTACAAGTAGCAATGCAGGTGGTGCAATACCTTCAGCTTGAATAAATTTTCTCGCTGCTGTCACAGGTTTTTCTTCGCCACTTTCGATGCTATATTGAGGCACGTGCTCTAAAATGCGTCGTCCTTCTTGGCGACGACGACTTTTGCGCTTACGTCTTCTTGCCAACCTATTTTCCTCCTCTTTCAAGCTGTAGATTGTAGTTATAGCTACAAAATACGTCGCAATTATATAAGTTCTAGTTCAAAATATCAATAGTTTTTAAACTTTTGATACAGAAAGAATAATAATATGAAATTGGTAAAGCATATAATCCCTTGGTGCAAACCATGACTGAAAATATTTAGTTAAGCTTTATTCTAAGAGGGAAAAAAATAAAGCAACTTCGCTCTAAATTCCTTGAAATGCTGTGATCCTTAGCAAAAGCTAAAAAATGTTAATTTCTGCCAGTTCAGATTTTGTGGCTCTATGCCGAGAACAAATAGCACTGCTAACCGAAGGCCTAGGAGCATCTTTAAGTGTGGTTTACTTAACACAAGAATTGGTAGATGCTCCCGCTGGTGAGACGAAACTAATTCCTGTGGTGATTTACCCGGAAACAGCACTCTTACAACCAGGGAAAGAAGTTGCTGAGGTCAGAGTTGGTGATGTTTTGGTAGTACCTGACCAACAAAGTAAATTATTGCAAGCTGGGATGGGATCACGGATTTCATCACAGGACACAAAGAAAGCAAATGGTCAAGAACCAGATTTAAAAGAGGAATCAGAGTTTAGTGCAGACCAAATTGTCCTCCCTCTCATCCATGAAGGTGTAATGATGGGACTATTAGTTACAGGGAGAGAAGATAGGGCATGGAATGAGCAAGAGCAAAGCGAAATTCAAAAAATAGCTCAAACATTAGCCATCGCTTGTATTTTAGATCAACGCAGAGCTTGGTTACAGCATCAGGTACATCAACACAAAATTCTCCAAGAACAACAGCGAGATTTACTCGATAACTTGCTGCACCAGTTTCGTAACCCCCTAACAGCATTACGTACTCTTGGCAAACTACTGTTAAAACGGCTGCGACAAGGCGACCCTAACCGAGAAGTAGGTGCAAATATTGTTCGGGAAAGCCATCGCCTGGAAGAATTACTGCGACAGTTTGACAAAGTAATTGATTGGGCAGAAACAGATTTAGGGCCGTTGTCATTACATGAAAATGAAGTATTTGTAGAAGCAACTGTAGAAAAAGAACCGAAACCAGCACTATTATTGCCGGGAATGGGAGAGAAAAAAACTGATTGTTTTGTAGTTGATTTATTAACACCATTATTAGTTTCAGCTAAAGCAATAGCACAGGAGCGACATCTACAAATAAAAACAGAAATTCACAGAAATTCACCACGGGTAAGAGTCAATATCAAAGCATTACAAGAGGTATTCAGCAACATAATTGATAATGCCTTAAAATACACTCCTGAAGGCGGTACAATTGCCATTCAGGCAGGGCAAGAAAAAGCTAATTATCAAGGAATTGCCATTAGTAATACTGGTCCGGGAATTCCAGCAGAAGATTTAGCTCATTTAGGAGAACGCCATTATCGCGGAGTGCAAGCCCAAACTGAAATTCCTGGTACGGGTTTGGGGTTAGCCATCGCCAAACAATTAGTTGAACAAATGCAAGGGGAAATTGAAATTTTCAGCCCTGCAATTAACTCAGCCATAACTGCACCCCATGCCCCAGGAACCACGTTTATAATTTGGTTGCCGATGACCAATGACCAATAACTATCGCAGTGAAACCAGTAAGTTTTGATTGATTGTCATTTGTAAATCTGTATCTGGTGCAATGGCGATTAAGTCAACGCTGTTTCTACCAAAGAATAGACCAATCAAACTACCGATAGCCGCACCACCTAAGACTTCTTCCGTGGCGATGGCGCGATCGCCTGTCACCGCAGATACTGCAGCCGCAGCACCAGCACCTAAGACAGTATTTTTGATAATTGTATTGGTGCTCGTACCTTTTTTTATGGTTTCAGTTTTAGTAATTACTTGTGAAGTGGCGTTAATTTTATACTCTTGACCTGTGGTTAAAACTAGCTTTTCAGCAATAAATTGAGAACCACCTTGAGCAGGTTGGAGTTTACCAACAACTTGACTACCAGCCGGAATAACCACAGTACCTTGTTGAGTAACTATATTTTGGTCTACTGTCAAAGTCAAAGGTGCTATTTCATCTTTTGTAACCAGAATTTTTTCTGCCTGATCATACTTGACCGGAATAGCAGTTCCCTGGGGAATGGTTACAGATACAGGTGTGGGTGTATTGGGTTGAAGCGCTACGACATAAGGTGAACTAACTGCCGAGGCTTGATTAGAACTAACTAACGCTTGATATATAAAAGCTGCTACCTGTGCCCTTGTGGCTGTTGCAGTGGGATTTAAAAACTTAACATTAGGATAGTTCACCACAATTTGCTGTTCAGTGGCGGCGGCGATGGGACTACGCGCCCAGTCAGCAATGTTAAAGCTATCACTGAAGTATTGCAAAGTTGTTTGGGTATTAGCCCTGGGAGAATAATTTAAACCGTTGGCTAAAGCCACCAAAACTTGCTGGCGGGGAATATTCTGGTTAGGCTCAAAGCGATTACCCGGATATCCTGATAAGAAACCGATGGTATAAGCCTGGCGAATAGCATTAGATGCCCAAAAATTACTCGGTACATCCGCAAAATTTATTGCTTGCCGTTGGGGTGCTTTTGAGAAAGCATTGTTAATCATGGCTGCAAATTGAGCGCGGGTTACCGGTTCTTCAGGGCGGAAGCTACCATCAGGAAAACCAGCAACTATACCTCGCTGTGACAATTGTTGAATGAACTGTGCTGCCCAATAGTTAGATGAAACATCAGAAAATCTAATTTGAGCCAAAGATGGTGCTACTGTCATCAAGGGTGCTATAGCCCCTACTGTGACGCTTAAAGCCATAAGTGCAGCAGTTCCAGATTGCCAACGATTTAAATTAAACATTACTTTTTGCTCCAGTAAAATTAACTTTTCTTTCTGTTATTTATTCAGACCATTTGCTTGTTGATAAGTTCCTTATTTTTGGTTTTTAAGCACCAAATTTACTATATTTATTTATCTGTAAATTTTGTAAATACTGTATTTCTAATCTGAAAAATCAATATTCATGCCATTTCTTTTTCATAGTTAGATGGTTCTAGCGTAGATGTACCTCATTAGCCTGATTCAGCAGGCTTTGTTACTAAGGAATTGCATTAAGATGAGTACTTTACAAATTTAAATGAGATTGTCAACTCAAGTAGGTTTCAACTTGAGTTGAATGGTAAGTTAAGAACTCTATTATTCATTACTAATAACAGCCATCTGAAAGAACTTGTATATCTAGTAAGACGCTAGATTAATAAAAATAGTTGCAATAACAAAATCTAGTAGTACAAGTATTGTCCGACTCGAACTTGGTTTCAGCAGTGCCAAAAGTGAAGGGATGGCCTGGTCTAGTGAGAGTGGCCATCCCTGATGAGAGAACATTAAAATCACGGAGCCAATATAGTGCAGCTTACTAGCGGTCTATGACTAAATCTAAATTAGAGTTAAGTCCTAATTTCAAATCTTGTTCTGGTCTTAAGACGAACACTTCAGCTTCTTTTTTCCGCAGCACTATACTAGCTAAAGCACCAACAGCCGCACCACCCAGAGGTTCTAATATTTCAACTTTACGGTTACCTGTAATTAATGAAATTGCAGTAGAAGCACCAGCACCAATGGCGGCATCTGTTAATATTTTGCTACTATCATTTTTGCTAATGTTTTCAGTTCTGGTAATTGTCTGAGATGAGGCATTAATTGACTGACCGACACCAGAGGGGAAGACAAGTTTCTGTGCTACGAACCGCACACCTCTTACATTCTCACTATTTCTGTTTCTGTTGTTGAAATATACTGGTTCTAGCCGTCCTACAACTTCAGTGTTTCTGGGAATTAAGACATTTCTCTGATTATCGGTGATGTCGTTGGATATTTTCAATGTCAGGTCCAATGTTTCGCCACGACTCACAATAATTTTCTCTTTGTCATATGTGACAGGAAAACTTACGTTAGCATTAGCAGGAATTGTCACTCTTCTGCGCTGACCAATATTATACTGGGCATAAGCAGGGGCAAAGGCAACAATGGGAATAGTAGCAGTGGTAGTAATTGCCATGGCCATAACTGCGACAGTTCTAGTTTTCCATTGGTGAAGGGTAGTCATAGTATGGTTGCGCTTTCTGTGTGATGTATGACATGACGATGATTGACACAGATTGTTTCTCGTAGTTTTTCCAGGTGATTCTTTTGATAGATATTGAAATTTTTCTGGAAAAATTAGCAAAATAATTTGCTTCACATGAAAAACTGAGTCATAATATTGTTAAGATTAGTGAAATTACTGAGTTCAGACTAAAATACCTATATTTACATAGGTAAACTATCAAATAGTGCATATGTACTCCTAGTTAGTAAAACATTTAGATGTGGCGCTGTAGCCTCAATGATTCCAGTACAACTTATCCTCAAAAACTTTCTTAGTTACCGTGATGCAACTTTAGATTTTCGCGGTTTGCACACGGCTTGTATTTGCGGTTCTAATGGTGCGGGTAAGTCTTCTCTTTTAGAAGCAATCACATGGGCAATTTGGGGTGAAAGCCGTGCCGGTGTTGAAGATGACGTGATTCATTCAGGTGCGAAAGAAGTTCGGGTTGATTATACTTTTCAATGTAATCAGCAAAAATATCGGGTAATTCGCACCAGAGTTCGCGGTGCTAGTTGTGTCTTAGAATTTCAAATCGAAACCGCTTCTGGGTTTCGCCCACTGACGGGCAAAGGAATGAGAGCCACACAGGATTTGATTTTAGAACACATTAAACTTGATTATGATACTTTCATTAATTCTGCATACTTGCGTCAAGGTCGTGCAGATGAATTTATGATCAAGCGACCCACTGAACGCAAGGAAATTTTAGCTGAGTTATTAAAACTCAATCAATATGACCAATTAGAAGAACGAGCAAAAGATTTATCGCGTCATTTTAAAGCTAGGGCTGAGGAGTTAGAACGTTGTCTGGACTCGAGCAAAATTCAACTACAACAATGGGAAGCTACACAAGCCCAAAAAGCAGAATTAGAAACTGAACTCAATCACTTGCAACAAGTCCAAGCTTTTGAGAATATCCAATTGCAAAGTTTGCAAGTTGTGCAGCACCAACGCCAAAATTGGCAACAACAACTGAATTTTGTCAGGCAACAACATCAAAATTTAACTCAAGACAGCGATCGCCTGCAACAAGAACAGTCAGCTGTGCAAATTGATATGTCAAACTTACAAGCTAGATTAAATCAGGAAACTGAAATTAAAAATGGCTATACCCAGTATCAAGATTTGCAAGCTCAGGAAGAAGGTTTTGCGACTAAATTTCAAGAACACACCCGCTCAACGGTACTGTTGCAACAAAAACAGCAACAACTAACAAACCAAGTTCATCAGCTAGAAAGGGAACTACAACAAGTTCAAGGACAATTAGCAGCATTAGAACAACAAGAGTCAGAACTTCAGCACACTCTCGATAAATCCAATGAAGTGGAAGCTGCTTTGGTAGAACTCGCAGCCGCCCGTCGCCGCGTGAGTTATTTAGATGAGCTGCAAATGCAAGTTTCTCCTTTATTACAACAAAGGCAAAACCTGCAAAGTCAACTGGATAGAGTTCATGCTGGTTTAGTAGCACGTCTAGAACAGTTACAAGCTACGGAAATCCAACTACAACACTGTTCACAACGTCAACCGCAACTGCAACAAGCGGCGAGAGATTTAGAAATGCAGATTGCACAAATGGAGAAAGACAAAGTTTATCTGCAAAGAGTACAGGAAAAAGGACAGGAAAGACGGCATTTTATGGAACGTCTCCAAGCTCAACAACGGGAATATGAAAGATTGTTGGGCGAACTCGAGCAAAAATTGCAAATGCTCCGCACCCCGGATGCAATTTGTCCTTTGTGTGAGCGTCCTTTAGATGAGCACCACTGGAATCGAGTAGTAGACAAAACCAAAGATGAGTATCAGGATACAGAAGGGCAATTGTGGGTATTTAGGGAACAAATGGCAGTGTCAGACCGAGAAATTCAGCTACTGAGGCAAGAATATCGGGAAATCTTTCATAAATTATCCCCTTACGATCACCTCAGAGAGCAAAGAGGTCAATTAGCTGCACAACTGCAATCTATCAGTGATGCTAATCAACAATTACAACAATTGGCTGCTGAAAAGCAATATCTAGAGCGATCGCTACAACTCGGCGATTATGCTCCTGACAAACAAGCCGAACTGCAACAAGTAGAAGAATATTTACAACAACTGAATTACAATGACCAAGACCACGCTTTGGCTCGGAGTGAAGTAGAGCGTTGGCGGTGGGCAGAAATTAAACAAGGGCAAATTAAAGATGCAGCCAAGCGCCAAGCCCAAATAGCTGCCCGCAAACCAGAGTTGCAAGGGATTATTGCCCAATTACAAGTCAGAATTCAGCACGAACAAACAGAATCTGATTGCGCGAGACAAATTACTCAACTTAAGGGTCACATTGCCGAAATTGGTTACAGTTCAGAGCAACATAACAGCCTGCGCCTAGCAGTACGCCAAGCCCAATCTTGGCAATTACCTTATCAACAACTATTATCAGCCCAGCAGCAGTATCCCCATTTGCAAAAACGATGGCAGGATTTAAAGGATTCTAGAACCGAGAGATGGCATGAGTTGCAAAAACTTGTTAGTCAAATTGAAAGTATAACTCAAGAGTTAGCACAATCAGCTAACCCCATTGAGCAAATCAGCACTTTAGAGCAGCAAATTCAAACACGCCGACAGCAACTTGATGAAAAAATAGCTAGTTTAGGCCGTTTAGAACAAATGATGCTGCAATTAGAAACACTGCAAACTCAGTATCAGCAACAGCAGCAGGAATTACAATCTTGTCGCCACGAACAACGAGTTTATCACGAATTGTCCCAGGCATTTGGTAAAAATGGCATCCAAGCACTCATGATCGAAAACGTGTTGCCTCAACTAGAAGCCGAGACAAATCAACTTTTATCACGGCTGAGTGCTAATCAATTGCATGTGCAATTTATCACTCAAAAGTCTGGGCGCAGCGGTAGAGCTAAGAAAAATGCTAAGTTGATTGACACTCTAGATATTTTAATAGCCGACTCCAGGGGGACGCGAGCTTATGAGACTTATTCGGGTGGGGAAGCATTTAGAATTAACTTTGCCATTCGTTTAGCTCTGGCGAAGTTATTGGCACAAAGGGCGGGCGCGGCATTACAATTACTGATTATAGATGAAGGCTTTGGTACACAGGATGCCGAAGGATGCGATCGCTTGATTGCCTCTATTAATGCCATAGCTTCCGACTTTGCTTGTATTCTTGCTGTTACCCATATGCCCCATCTCAAAGAAGCTTTTCAAGCCCGCATAGAGGTAAATAAAACTCAGCAAGGTTCGCAGTTACGTTTGTCCATTTAACATACAGTTCAGTTGAGCTTCGGTTTTACGGACGAGGCAGGTTGACTTGAGAAGAAACAATATCTATTGTAGAGACTTTCTATGGAAGTTTGTACTCCCTTTCCACTGTTAAATTACTTAAATTTTTCATAACCAACCACAGAGACACAGAGGAAACAGAGAAAAACATAAGTAATTTTTTAACGGGAAGGGAGTCAATTCTTTGTCGGAGATGTCTATTAGGGAAATAACCAATTACCCGGATTTGATTTTACGAATTACGAATTACGAATTATTCTACTCGTTCGGTGTTACCTATTTTTACCCAACCTTCTTTTTCACCTTGTATGCGAATCTTTTGCCATTTTTTATCCTCACTTTCTTTCAAGACAATTACTTCCTCATTAGCAGCAACCCCACCAATACGTTCAGCAGTTGAGTTTGGTTCAGATCTTACACTCAAACCTTCAGGCCAAATAACACGCCCTTGGTAAGCCCCTGGTGGTAATGTTTCCTTAGGAGTAGGAGTAGGAGTAGGAGTAGGTGTTGGTGTTGGTGTTGGTGTAGCTTTGACCTCAGTCCCTTGAGGAGCTTTATCCTGCAAAACAGAACCATCATTGGCAAAAAGAGGTTTAGTTGGGGGTATGGCAGTTCGATTAACGAAATAAAGTGCAATTACAGCACCACTACCGATTAAAATAGCGATGGCTAACAAAACTCCTAAGATAAATTTTAGTAAACTAGATAGCACAGTTAAAACCTCATCGTCAATGGTCAATAGTCAATAGTAATTCATAATTAAATATTGACCACTGCGATAAAGAATGTACTGGACTAGCTAGCGTAAAATTACGGTAACTTGATGATAAAAAAGTGAGTGCCGTCTTACTATTGCTAATTATTCATGAAGGCTTTGATACACAAGATGCAGAAAGATGCGATCGCCTCTGACTTTGCTTGTATCGTTACTGTTACCCCTAGCCTGATAGAACTTCCCGACCATAAGCCCGTCGTGCTAGCACCCCTGCAACGACTGTCCACCATAGTAAGCACAGGATATGAACTTAGGGGGTAGTTGTCAAACCTAAAAATCGGTTGGAAATTGGCTTGACCTATCCAAGCGATTAATTGACCGTAATGATAAGCAGGGGAATAAAGAACCAATTGCTCAAACCAAGATTGGGGAAACAACGTGGTTGGGTTCCATCCTACCGTGAACAAAATGAAAGCTAGAACTACCAGACTCACCCACTGGACAGACTCAGGTTTAAAGAGATATCCCAAGGTTAGGATAGGATTGCAGATCTGTTGAGACATGATAGTGCAAGCCACTAGAGATACTGTCCAAAGGATAAATATACCAATAAGTATTCGTGATCGTCGGAATAGACTCTCCAGAAAATTCGGCTTAACCGAAGAACTTGAGTGAGCTTGAGAAGTCATGAAAAACTGTCATTATTAAAGTTTCCATCCACAACTTCACCAGGTACTATATCATTACTTGCTGTATCAGGCTACTCTTAAATTTGGCGATACTATTGTGCCAGATTTTTCCATAGACTACGAGTAAATACGTAAAAAATATGACTTGATTAAGTAGGGTTTTCCATTTTCAACCCAAGGTTTCCAAGTAAGTTTATGCATATACATAGACATCCCCAATAAAGAATGTGGAAGGGCGCCATTAAAATTCTGTATAAACGTTGGGAAAAATTATTAAGTAGGTCAACATTCAACGTAAAATGTGGATAGGGATTGCTTCACTCCACTTCGTTCCGTATGGCTAACGCCAAGCTTCCCTAACGCAATGACGTTTTATCTTTAATTAAGTACGTTGACCTACTTAACATCGGAATGATTAATTACGTAACTTACCAAAAGTATCACTTAAAGAACTGTGTTTAGAGGCTAAACGCGCTCTCCCAGATGCAGCCCATTCTTGTAGTTTTTGAATTTGCTCCACAGCCGTCCGTGCTAAAGGTACGATTTGGCTCGCAGCTTCGAGAATATCATCTGTAGTAAAATCGCGATTTTGACTAAAGCCAATGTGCATCGCTTCAATTAAAGTTTGCTCAATCTCAGCCCCAGAAAAATCCGGCGTTTCATAAGCTAATCTCTCCACATCGTAACCTTTGATGTTATGGGGGCGCAGTCGGGATAAATGAACGTTAAAAATTGCTTTTCTTTCTTCTTGGGTAGGTAAACCCACAAAGAAAACTTCATCAAATCGTCCTTTACGCAACATTTCCGGGGGTAAGGCTTGGATGTCGTTAGCTGTGGAAACAACAAACACAGGGGAAGTTTTTTCAGCTAACCAGGTAATAAAAGTCCCAAACACACGGCTAGTAGTACCTGCATCACCTTTAGCACCAAGTCCTGAGAAAGCTTTATCTATTTCATCAATCCACAATACACAAGGAGCCAGAGCTTCCGCCACCTGAATCATTTGCCGAGTACGAGATTCTGACTCACCCACCAAACCACCAAATAAGCGGCCTACATCCAGGCGTAGTAGGGGTAAATGCCAGTGATGAGCGATGGCTTTTGCTGTTAGAGATTTACCTGTACCTTGAATACCTAATAACATTAAACCACGGGGGTGTGGTAATCCGTACTGACGCGCCTGTTCACTAAATGAACCTCCCCGCCGCAGCAGCCAGTCCTTGAGATTATCTAGTCCACCAATATCAGAAATTTGCTCAATAGCGGGGTAAAAGTCGAGGATTTGCGTTTGGCGGATAGTTTGGCGCTTCTCTTCCAACACCAAGTCTACATCTTCTGGTTGCAATTCTCCGTGAGATGCGATCGCTCTAGCTAAAACCCGGCGAATCCTTTCCATGGACAGCCCTTGACAAGAACGCACCAAATCATCGAGAACTTTGCCAGAAAGGGAATTATTACCAGTACTTTGCAGTAAGCGTTCCACCTCCGTTCTAATTTCTAGGGCTGTGGGTAAAGGAAATTCCACGATGGTGAGAACTTCCGTTAAATCGTCAGGAATAGCGACACGCGGTGATAGCAACACCAAATTTTTAGGTTGGGATTTCAGCAGCCTAGCTAAGTTACGAAGTTTGCGAGCGATGGCCACATCTTCTAAAAAACGATGATAATCACGTAAAATCAGGACACATGGGGCTGAAGCTGGCAATTTTTCCACAAATTCCAAAGCTTGCAAAGGATTACGCTTGGCAAATCCTTGATCATTCATATTTCCCTGGTAGCCATCAACAAAATCCCAAGTATAGACAGAGCGGTTACCTTGTTTTGCTGCTTCTTCCCGAATAGCGGTTTCTACTCGTTCTTCTTCATAAGTGGGAACATAAATCAAAGGATAGCGGGCGCGTAGCAATAATTTAAACTCTTCACGAAAACTCATAATAGTAACTCCAATTTATAATTCGTAATTCGTAATTCGTAATTCGTAAAATTAATTTAATTGCAATAATTCTTCAACGGTATTTCAGTTCATTTGCTTGAAAACATAACTTATCTTCACACAATTCTTGAAAAAAAAATCTCCGCGGTGCTCAAGGCTATTATCCGCAATTTTGTATCAAAGTTAATAGTTGATAATAAAAAAATGCACCTGCAAGTACATCTGAAATCAGAATTGATTTAGGTTTAGAGTATTTCTACTCTGATAGCAACAGCAATCATCGGCCAAACCTGTGATATCTTCCTAATGCAATAATGCGGCGATAAATCTAAAAAATAGAGCCGTGGCGCATCCAGTTCTTAAACCTCAGTTAATATTTTACAAGATACCAAGAGTGGCTGAGAAGCCCACACTTCAGCAAGATGCAAGTGTGGGAGTATGTTACTTATCCTGGAAGTTGCTTTTTCAAAGCTTCTAAGGAAGCCCAACGACTATCAATTGGTTTGTCTGCACTCTCGGCATTATTCCTCAAAATACCCGGACAATCGAGATTACAAAGCTGACGCTGAGGTAATTCTAAGCACATCTGCTCATATAACCATTCACTAGGGTAAAAATAACCATCAGGTGATAGAGTTTCCACCAAATCTTCCATTAACACCTCCCTTTCTAAAGGCAAGCCTTCTACTTGATTGGCAGCTTCATCCAACCAAATAACTTCTTTGGTATTCACTCTCAAACGATGATTATACTGCTGCAAACAACGGTTGCAAGTGCAAGTAATAATTGTTTCTGCCACACCAGATACTTCTAAGTAATTACCATGATGGTGCACCCGCAAGCGACCACGAACAGGTGTTAAGCTTTCCAGGCCAGGCAGAAACTCTTTAACTTCAATTTCCTCTGTCCGCTCAGGAGCTTTGGTGAGCTGGGGAATAAAAATTGCGTCCATAGAATTTCGACATAGTACGAAAATTTATGTTTCACTATCAGCAATTCTGCTGACAATATAACTCTATTTTAACTCTTATTATTCAACCGCTCTCGCTGGACAGACAACTAGATGACGGTGTGGTTCTTTGCCACGACTGAAGGTTTGCAAATCTGCAAATTCTTTTAAAAAAGAGTGGACTTGCCGCCGTTCAGCTGAACTAAGGGACTTAATTTCCACTTCTCTACCAGAAACCCGTACCTTATCAGCTGCGGCTTCTGCTATGGCACGAATTTCTGCTTGTCTTTTGACACGGTAGCCATTCAACTCAATAGTGTAAAAAACCTGTTCACCTTGGGCTACCTTGAGATTTAGCACCGAATTGGCTAAATACTGAATCGCATCTAAAACAGAACCATCAGCGCCAATTAAAATTCGGATTTGTTCAGGTGTGAGATTGGTTTCATTAATGGTCAACCAGTAGCTATCTATTTCTGGTGAATCACCAAATTTATAAGGGGAAATTTGTAAATTCCCCTCAATGCCGGCTGGTGTTCCTGTTAAATGCAGCAGCGTTTTTAACCACTGCTGCCCTCTTTGCATTGGACTGTCAAGCATCATCAACCTGTAGTCTTTTTCTTAGAACTCTTTGGTTCAAATGGCAAAGTTCTTTCTTCAGCCGTCATTTCTTGCTCTTGGGAGGCTACGATTTGCTGTAGCGCCTCTGGTAGCGGTTCACGGGAGAGAACGTAAGTTTGGACAGCTTGGAACATATTACCAATTACCATGTACATCAACACCCCGGATGGCAGGGGAAAGAACAAAAACATTCCAGAAAATATCACTGGCGTGATTTTGTTAACTGTATCTTGTTGTGGGTTACCACCACTGGAGTTTTGCCCAGAAAGCATTTGGGTGACATAAAGGGTAATGCCAAAAATAACGATCATCGAGACGATATCCCAGTGGACTGTACCATCAGGATCTATAGCCCCAACCCTACCTAAAGCGTCAATAAACAAAAATCCTTTATCTGCTGCTAGTCCAGGAATTGAGCCTTGAATAGTCACATCTCCGGGTTGCAAAGCTTCTATATTGCCTTCCGCATCTATTTTCACCTTTTCTTCCCCTTTAGTGACTTTCCATTCAGGAACCAGATTATTTTCTGGGTGTTCTGCTAAAAGCTCCTGAAATCCTTTGCCTTCCAGAGTCTGATATTGGATCTTAGTTTTTTCCCCTAGGGCTAATTTGTTACCTCCAGGAAGAATCGCTGTCACACGAGCGCGTTCCCCATCTGCAATATAAATGCTCTGGGGAGAAGTAGCAAAAGCTTGGGGTTGAATTCGTTCAATTTGTTCTGCGGGCAAGATTTGCAGGTTAACAGTGTAGTTTACACCTGCAAAAGGTGAACCACGTAATGTGGCAAACAAAGCTAATAACACTGGCATTTGCAGTAGTACGGGCAGACATCCTGCCAATGGGTTGCCAAATTCTTTTTGGACATTCACCATTTCCTCTTGCTGCTTTTGCGGATTATCTTTGTACCGCTCTTTAATTTCTGCCATCCGCTTCTGCATCAAAGGTTGTACAATTCGCATTTTCCGCATATTACGAATTGAACCAGCACTCAGGGGATAGAGCGCGAAGCGGATTATCAATGTCAAGGCAACGATCGCCAGTCCATAGCTAGGCACAACACCATAGAAAAAATCTATGATTGGCAGCATCACGTTGTTTGAAAGAAACCCGATACCAAAATCCATTATTCTGAATTCAACCTGAGGTACTGTAAACTGAACTGAATCTAATTTATCTAAATCACCATTGTCATGTAACCATCCTACCCTACGGATAGCCGCACATGGCAAAAATTAAGAAATGGGAAATGGGGAATGATCAATAGGTGAAAATTTTGGCATTATTTATCGTAATTGTCCGCAAATTTTACCTTTGCTACTTCCTATTACCTGTTCCCCACTTCCTACTCCCCATCACTTTTTAGCAGCATCGCCATATAGGGGATTTTTAGCTGTCACTCTTTCATTAATGTAGTCATAAGTCTTGCGGAAATTGGGAACAGCCCGCATTTCCAGACGACTACCATTTCTGAGGGTTATTACCATATCTCCCCAAAAGCCAATGCCACGGGGAACTTTAACAATTTTGACAATTTCTGAATAGATTATGTCAGTGCGATCGCGTCCTTTCCAACCTCCCATCACAGAAATGCGGCGGTCGGTAATGCGGAACCGTAGCCATAAGGCCCTGACAATTGCTCCAACTGTCAATGGTATGCCCACAACAGTTAATCCAATCAATGTGTTCAGAATCAAGTCCCCCACGTGGGGGCCACCCTCATAATAAACTTCTTCACGAATGCCCATTCAATACCTCAGCTTTTACCAACAACTGCTCTAATTCTTGCAGAAATTCTTGGCTTACGCACTGAGATTCTGCTGCTGTTGGTTTTACAACTATGACTAACCGCCAGCCAGGAGGCAATTTGGGCAATAACTCATGTAACGCAGCTGTGATTTGGCGTTTAATGCGGTTACGAACCACTGCTTTTTTGCTCACTTTGGTGCTAATGGAAACGCCAAATTGAGTACTGGGCATTGGTTGCTCACTGTTGGCAGTATCCAAGGAAGGTTTTTTGGAACCTGAAGGTCTTAAAGCCCTCAATGTGAAGTGAGAACTGTGACGCCGTGTTCCTTCCCGGAACACTGCCTGAAAATCCTTTCGAGATTTTAATCGATTTCCTTTGGGCAAAGCCACATCTGCTCTTTTTCTGGAAAGTTGCTAAACGCTCAGACGATGACGACCTCTTTTTCTCCTAGCCCGAATCACATTTCTTCCGGTGGGTGTCTGCATTCTGGCACGAAAACCAGAAGTTCTTTTTCTTTTACGGCAAGTGCCGCCCAGGGTTCTCTGCATATCTTTCTCCGCTTAGGCGATTTTTATAAAAAGTTACAATCCGCTATTGTATCACGTCAAGCAGTAAAAACGATAAATTTTTATTCAACGTGGCTATATATTAAGAAAAATATGGTCAGATATAGTCAAATATTAACATCTCTAGCACAAAAATATCATTTACCCCCTGGCTAACGCACCCTACTGGCGTAGCCAGCCGAAAATAGTGCAACACACAAAGCTCTTGCGGGGAGGTAAGACTAAAAATGGGGCTAAAGTCTCATTTGCGGCACTCGCCTATGAATCCAGAACCTCCAACTATAGCGTCAGCTTAGTTGGAGTAGTTCACTGTTTATGAGATACTCAAAACCCAGGTTCCCACATAACGCAGCAGTGGTACATCCCCAGGAGAGAGAATCTGGCAATTAAAATGATACATTCCTCCAAAAGGCGGGGTCTGGATGTCAGAGAAGACTAACTCAACTTCCCGTCCTGCTGGTACAGGTTCTTCGGGAAAAATTTCTAGTAGGCGACTTTCTTTGTTCCACTTCACTTCACTAAGAGGAACTTTTTTACCTCTGACTTTGACTTCAACTTTTTTGGGGTTGAAACTCCCATCGTAATAATTTGGGTAGGTAACGGCAAACTGAGCCACTGCCAAATTCATTTTTTTGGCTGGTATTCTTAGTCTGATTCGATCCCAGCTATTAGCTTGTCCACCAAAATCAAATTTGAAGGGTAACTGATTTTCTGCTTTGATACTGCCAAATAGTGTGATACCCGGTAAGCTGTTGGCTTCACTCAAAGATGGAAACCCAGCCAGCACACAGCTAGTCATGGCTAAAGCAGAAAGTAGTCTCACAGGCAGTTTGCGGTTTGAACCTAGAAATCGTAAATTTGGCATAGTATGGGCTTCCTCCACCATCAAATAGGTTTGTTATTCAATAACCAAAATTTAGCCTTCGTAACTAAACTTGACTACTAACACTTTGAAAAGAGACGTTAAATCGAAACACAAAGTGCCTCATATATGGCTGGGAGTAACAGTAAAAATACTAAGACCATATATTTAGTATGTAAATATTTTACCATTTAGTTATCAATGCTAGTAAAAGTGGATAATACATCGGGGATGTGATTGTGTTGCTAAATATGTGTAAATGTATCTAGAGTTAAAAAAATGTGATAAAATTTCACTTTTGTAGTGAGCCATCGCTGATCAACTTGGGCTAAATTAATAAAAATGAGCTTGATTAAAAGCAACATCATTAAAAAATAATAAGGAAACTATCAAGCTAAAAAATATGTGAATAAGGAATACTCAAATTTTGCAATCCCTAAAACAAGCTAAAGACAAAGATGCAAATTTGGTAATTAATTTAGGATTTGCAATATGCAAAGCTGTTTTTATCTATCAGCAAGCGTGATATCTGTAAGCGGCAAAGTGAGGCTGCCCTGGAAAACCAAGAAGAGTAAAGCCAAAGTTCAAGGTTAAATTTATCAGGAACAGCCATCACAGACGGTGAATGTCCCAAAAGTTGAGTCAGGGGAAAATTACATGCATATTCCCCAAAAAAGAGGTATTTATCTCCAGGAGATTTCATGAAAATAGCGGTTGCTAAAGAAATTGAAGTTTGTGAACGACGTGTGGCATTAAACCCTGACACCGTTGCCCGATTAATCAAACAAGGTTTGGAAGTACGGATAGAAACAGGTGCAGGAGAGCGAGCTTTTTTTAGTGATTCTGCCTACGAAGCAGCAGGAGCCACAATTATCGGTGACACTGCTAAATTATGGCAGGAAGCAGACATTTTGTTAAAAGTTAGCCCACCCCAAGAACGAGAAAATGGGGGATCAGAAATTGAATTGCTGCGGGAAGGGTCTGTATTAATCAGCTTCCTCAATCCTTTGGGAAATCCGGTATTGGCCCAGGAACTGGCAAATCGTCAAGTGACAGCTTTAAGTGTGGAGATGATCCCCCGTACCACTAGGGCACAAAGTATGGATGCTTTGTCTTCTCAAGCTTCACTGGCAGGTTACAAAGCAGTATTAATTGCTGCGGCAGCATTACCAAAATATTTCCCTATGCTGACAACAGCTGCAGGCACCATCGCCCCCGCTAAAGTGTTTATTATGGGTGCTGGCGTGGCAGGATTGCAAGCCATTGCCACAGCCAGACGTTTAGGTGCCATGGTAGAAGCCTTTGATATTCGTCCGGCAGTGAAAGAAGAAGTACAAAGTCTAGGAGCTAAATTCGTCGAAGTCAAACTCGAAGAAGAAACAACCGCGGCTGGGGGTTATGCCAAAGAAATTTCCGAAGCCAGCAAACAACGTACTCAAGAACTTGTGGCTGAACACGTCAAAAATGCCGATGTAGTGATTACCACCGCCCAAGTACCAGGGAAAAAAGCACCACTGCTAGTGACGGAAGAAATGGTAGCACAGATGAAACCAGGTTCGGTAATTGTGGATCTAGCCGCAGAACAGGGTGGTAACTGCGCTTGCACTGAAGCGGGCAAAGATATTGTCTGGAATGGGGTAACAATTATTGGCCCCATTAATTTGCCTTCATCGATGCCTGTTCACGCCAGCCAGTTGTACTCTAAGAACTTGGCATCCTTGCTGCAATTATTAGTTAAGGACAAAGCTTTACAGTTAGACTTTGCCGACGACATCATTAATGCCGCTTGTATTACCCACGCTGGAGAAATTCGCAACCAACGCGTCCGGGATGCGCTAAAAGCCGTGACTACTCAGATTGGTACACACTAATTTACCACCCATGAACACCCACCATAACTTACCAGTATTGGTCTGTGTCAATTAGCGGTTCTCAACAGGAGTTTTTATTTCATGACAGATACATTACTTGCTGCTTTGTTTGTGTTTGTGTTGGCATCTTTTATTGGCTTTGAAGTCATTAACAAAATACCACCAACATTACACACACCTTTAATGTCGGGATCAAATGCCATTTCTGGTATTGCTGTATTAGGAGCAATTGTAGCTGCCGGTGCGAAAAATACCAGTGTATCAGTGATTCTTGGTTTGATTGCTGTAATACTGGCAACAGTCAATGTTGTCGGTGGTTTTCTCGTTACAGATCGCATGTTGCAAATGTTTAAGAAAAAGGAAGTTAAGGCGTGAGGGATTTTCTACCAACAGGGATTCAACTAGCATACCTAGTCGCTGCATCATTATTCATTCTCGGGTTGAAAAAACTCGGTTCACCAGCTACAGCCCGCAATGGTAATGTGATAGCCGCTGTAGGAATGCTGCTGGCCATTGTAGCAACACTCTTAGACCAGCAAGTATTGAACTATGAGATGATTTTGTTGGGCTTGGCTATTGGTACGGCAATCGGTGCTATCGCCGCTTACAAAGTCCAAATGACAGAAATGCCCCAAATGGTGGGTTTACTGAATGGTTTGGGTGGTGCTGCTTCCGCAATCATCGCCGTTGCCGAATTTTGGCGGTTAATCGCAGCTTCTCAGCCCATACCTCTAGATGTCAACATTTCCATTTTGCTGGATGTGTTAATCGGTGGAGTTACCTTCACAGGTAGTTTTGTCGCCTTTGCCAAATTACAAGGTTTAATCAGTGGTGCGCCGATTAAATTACCGTTCCAGCAAACATTGAACCTTTTGCTTTTGACTGGTTACATAGTAGGCAGTGCCTATTTAATCATCACACCGGATAGCTTACCCATATTCTTCGCAGTAGTGGGAGTTTCTTTGGTCTTGGGTGTTATGTTTGTTATCCCCATTGGCGGGGGCGATATGCCTGTGGTAATTTCGCTGTTGAACTCCTTATCTGGGATAGCAGCCGCAGCGGCCGGGTTTGTGGTAATGAACAATATGTTGATTATCGCTGGCGCACTTGTGGGGGCTTCTGGCTTAATCCTCACCCAAATTATGTGTAAGGGAATGAATCGTTCTCTATTCAGCGTCTTGTTTGGTGCATTTGGTGGGGCTGTTACCGTGGGTGCTGGTACTGCCACAGGTGCTACAGTTAATCAAACTGTCCGCAGTATTGATCCTGAAGAAGGCGCGATGATGTTGGGTTATGCCCGTAACGTAGTGATTGTACCTGGTTATGGCATGGCTGTTGCCCAAGCACAGCATAGTGTGCGAGAGTTAGCAGACCAGTTAGAACGGATGGGTGTTGATGTTAAGTATGCCATTCACCCTGTAGCTGGAAGAATGCCAGGACACATGAACGTCTTGTTAGCCGAGGCTAATGTGCCTTATACGCAGTTGTATGATATGGATGATATCAATCCTCAATTAGAATCTGCTGATGTAGCTTTGGTAATTGGGGCCAATGATGTAGTCAATCCTGCGGCCCGTAGTGATGTTAATAGTCCCATTTATGGAATGCCGATTTTGGAAGTAGATCGGGCGAAGCAGACAATTGTCATTAAGCGCGGGATGAGTACAGGTTTTGCCGGTGTAGATAATGAATTGTTCTACAAGGAAAAAACAACAATGCTTTTTGGTAGCGCTAAAGATATGGTCGCCAAATTAGTTTTAGAAGTGAAACAACTTTAACGACTAGCCAAGGCGCAAAAGGCTTGCAGAAAAGGACAGGTATCGGACTTCTTGAATAAAAAGTCCGGTACCTTTCCTTTAGCTTCGTTTCCCCCATGTTTCCTTCCCTTGATACCGCATTGGTCAGGAGACTGTGGTCAACACTCATGTCTTAATAATAGGTTCTTGTTTAAGAAAATATGAAGATATTTAGATAGATTTAGATAGATATTTTGATTCATTTACTAGCCCTTGGGGCGGGTTACGAGCAGTGATTTTTTCTTTAAACTAAATACTTTTCCAGAGAAAAGTGTAGGGACATAATATGTTTATATCCCTACAAAAGGATTTTTTAACTGTGAATGAATTATCGCCGTTTGGGAGAACTGCGTCGGATTTCACGTTTTTCTTCTTCTCGGCGACGGCGATCGCGCCAATCTGCTAGAGTCAAATAGCCAACGCCACCAGTAACCGCCACCAGGAGCAATAAGGCTAGTAAAGCCAAAATGTTCAGGAAAGGATTTTCCACGATTTCTCTATAGTCCGTTACGTCCCCAAACTACCATTGCGATTGACCAAGTAAACACAACCAACAGTGATACCCAACCCAGTGTTAAAATTGCCATAGTTTTACTTTCTAAATAATTACAAAACTTCTCTTATCTTTATCATAATGGGAAAGGGCAGTTGATTCTGCAACAGTGTTACTAAGTTGTTATATAAAGTCCGGTTAATTCAGGTAGATAGAAAGTGAAGGAAATTTCAGATATTCAACTGCTGGCAGAACGCTTAGAATCTCTCAAAGCTGGAACAGTTGCGGGTTCGTCTCTGTGTCTGGCTTTTTTGATTACCAGTTTGGTGAATACTCTGATATTAGCCAAGTATTTTCCGACACTCTCAAGTTTGCAAGCAGATATAAATTGGCGTTGGTGGCTTAGTGGGGGAATTGCCGCTTTCTCCGGCTTGTTATTTGGTGTGACCTACCGCTATATCATCCGTAGGGATCAAAATCCTCAACTCAAATCTGGTGGTGTACTAGCTTTTGGTTTAGTGCGGGGCTTAACTCAGATTGATTGTGCCGGTACTGTTTTACCTAATTTAGTACAAGCAGCAGAAAGTGTTTGCTGGTTTACTATGGGAGCGATCGCTGTTGATACCGCTATCCACAACGGCTGGATTCAACCTTTTGCATCCAGCAACTCCGGTGCAAAGGAGAATTTGAAAAGTTAAAGTAAATATTGACAATTTCTAGAGCAGAAACTTCATGTCAGCACCTAATCCTCTGAAAATTCCTTCTTTCTTCCAACAATTACAGTGGGTGGGTGATCCCGTCAGGTATATGGAACAATCCGTTCAAAAATATCCTGACATTTTTACCTCTGATGTACTCGGTTTTGGTAACAAGATGGTATTTGTTAACCATCCCCAAGGGCTGCAAGAAATTTTAACCAATGATCGCAAAAAATTTTTCGCTGCTGGTAGCAAGAATAAAATTTTGCTCCCCTTAGTGGGAAACTATTCAACTTTTATGCTGGATGGGGATCCCCATAGAAAACGGCGACAACTAGTAATGCCATCCTTTCATGGCGATCGCATGAAAAGTTATGGTGAGTTAATTCGTCAGATTACAGAAACAGTCTGGAGTCAATTACCCACAGATCAACCCTTCACTACTCGCAATGCTACACAAGATATTTCGTTGCAAGTTATCTTACAAACTGTGTTCGGTGTCCATGAGGGAGAACGCACTCAGCTACTCAAAAAACAACTGCTATTGATAACAGATCTATTTCGCTCACCTTTGACTTCTAGTTTATTATTTTTTCCCTTTCTACAGAAGGATTTAGGCCCTTGGAGTCCCTGGTCCAAGTTTTTAAGAAATAGACAACAACTAGACCAGTTAATTTACGCTGAAATAGCTGAACGCCGACGGCAAAACCCTGAAAATCGGATTGATATCCTTTCTCTACTAATATCAGCAAAAGACGAAGTCGGTAACTCTATGACAGATCAGGGGTTACGTGATGAATTGATGACTTTGTTGTTGGCTGGATATGAAACCACAGCCACTTCAATTTCTTGGGCATTATATTTGATTCACAAACACCCAGAAATCCGAGAAAAACTGCTGCAAGAACTAGATACCCTTGGGTCTTTACCAGACCCCATGAGCATTTTCCGCCTACCTTATTTAACAGCTGTTTGTAATGAAACCTTGCGGATTCATCCCGTAGCAATGTTAACATTTCCGAGAATAGTACAAGAACCTCTCAAACTCTTAGGATATTCTTTAGAACCGGGAATAATAGTAGCTGGCTGTATTTATTTAACTCACCAGCGTAAAGATTTATACCCAGAACCCAAGCAGTTTAAACCAGAGCGTTTTATAGAAGGTCAATTTTCTCCTTATGAATTTATCCCCTTTGGTGGCGGTGTGCGCCGCTGTATGGGCGAGGCCTTGGCGATATTTGAAATGAAGCTAGTATTAGCAACAATCCTGTCACGCTATCAACTCGCATTGGTTGATACTCAACCAGAAGTACCCCGCCGTAGAGGTGTTACCCTTGCTCCTGCTCGTGGTGTAAAAATGGTAATTACAGGCCAGCGATGACCTCAACAAGCTCCTTTGTGTGTCGTAACAAATTAAACTTAGATACAATGATGGATTCCCTAACCTCTCGTATGCACGCGGTACAGTCGCCAATCATTCCTGTGGTTGGGGAACTGATTCACAACAATCCCGGAACCATTTCTTTAGGACAAGGTGTAGTTTCATACACACCACCCCGAGAAGCCATTGAGCTCCTGCCTCAATTTATAGCAGAATCAAGTAATAATTTGTACAAAGCAGTTGAAGGAATTCCCCCATTATTGACAGCCCTAGCCGCAAAACTGCAAAGCTTCAACGGCATTGAAATTAATCAAGCTCATCGTATTGTGGTGACTGCTGGCAGTAATATGGCGTTTATGAATGCTATTCTAGCGATTACTTCCCCAGAGGACGAAATTATTCTGAATACACCTTACTATTTTAATCATGAAATGGCTATCACCATGGCAGGTTGTCGTGTAGTTTTGGTAGCAACAGATGAAAATTATCAACTGCGTCCACAGGCCATCGCCCAAGCAATTACCCCAAAAACACGGGCTGTAGTCACAATTTCCCCCAACAATCCCACAGGTGTTGTTTATTCAGAACCTGCATTACAACAAGTCAATCAAATCTGTGGCACTCATGGCATTTACCACATTAGTGATGAAGCCTATGAACATTTTACCTATAACGGAGTAAAACACATTTCCCCTGGGGGATTTAGTGGTAGTAGCAACTACACCATTTCTTTGTATAGTCTTTCCAAAGCTTATGGTTTTGCTAGTTGGCGTATTGGATATATGGTCATACCTCAGCACTTGTTTATACCAGTGAAAAAAATTCAAGATACAATTTTGATTTGTCCGCCAGTAATTTCTCAGTATGCAGCGTTAGGAGCGTTACAAGCAAAAGAAGAATATTTACAGAAAAATATAGGTGCCATCGCTCAGGTGCGGGAAATAGTCATTGATTCCCTCACAAGCTTAAAAGGTTTATGTAGCATAGCCCCTGCCCATGGTGCCTTTTATTTTTTCCTCAAAGTTCACACTCAAATGGATGCCTTTGCATTAGTTAAAAAGTTAATTCAGGAACATCAAGTGGCAGTTATTCCCGGTACAACCTTTGGCATGACAGATGGATGTTATCTGCGGGTTGCTTATGGTGCATTACAACAAAATACCGCAAAATTAGCTTTGGACAGATTAGTGCAAGGTTTACGGGCTGTACTAGGGAAGGGGGATCAGGAAATATCCCTTTCCAACCCCCAGTTGTCAGTACCTGATTAATCCAAACTAAATTCTACAAACTCTCGTTGCCCAGCTACCATATTTTTGTCCACCGCAGACAAGGTTTTATTGTGACAACGCTCTGAATTTAAACACTTACAAACCAACTGGGCTACATCCGAACGATGAATGGTACCAACAATATGGGTATCTTCAGTTAAAATACCATTGCCTGTTGCCGCTTCCGATTTTAATCCACCAGGACGAATGATTGTATAGGTCAGCCCACTAGCAATTAAATGTTGTTCTGCTTTATCTTTTTCGACTAATACAAGCCCCAGTGTTGCTAAAGCTTGAGGAGGTAAAGCACCAGCACTATTACCAGTACCAATGGAAGAAATCAAAATAAACCTTTGTACTCCAGCCTTAACCGCAGCATCAATGAGATTTTTGTTACCGAGGTAATCAGCCCTTTGACCTTCCGAAGGTAAGCCGCCAATGGTACTAATAACTGTGTGGATCTGCTTATCAGCAAGTATTGCACGTTCTACATCGCCAACATTTAACGCATCTCCCATTACAGGTTCAATACCCATGGCTTTTAGTTCAGTAGCAGCAGCTTCGCTTCTCACCAGCGCTTTTAATTGGACATTTTGTAATGATAAACTTTGGGCAATTTCTCGACCAACACCACGACTTGCTCCAGCCAGAAAAATGTAAGATGCACTTGTCATATTAATTATTAATTACTTGTGGATCTTGATTTACCATATCTCTTATATCTATTGATATAGCTTAATTTAGATAAGCAATATTGTTGTGCTACACCAAATGCAGATGGATTGGATTAGCTTACTAAAAGCTCAACAAGCTGATTTCCTTCAGCGAATAAAAAAACCTAAAACCTACGAATTATCTTTGTTGGAAAGTCAAGTCAAGGGATGCCACAGTGAAATTATAGCATTTTCAGGTGACCCACTCCTTAAAATAGTAGAATTTTCCCGCCAACAAGCCGAAATTATCGCCAAAAATCCACCCCCCGCACCACCTGATTATCCCGAAGCCCCTGACTGGGTGATACCTTTTCCTAAATACTTCCAGCAGCAAGTACAAGATTATATTGCGCGAGAGGAAATTGTCAGACTGGTCATAGCTGAACGTCTGGGGAAATTAGTGAAGAAATTGCCACAAGACACCTTACAAAACATGGTCTTGGATGATGAGGGAAATTTGCGCGGGGAAAGCAAATTTAGTTATGTGCTGACAGATCATCCCAAGTTGAGTATTCAAGTTTACGCAGCTGATGGAGAAAGTTTTAATGGAATTAAGAAAAATAAAATTAAGTGGACAGTTACTCAACAAGATTTCAAGAATTATGAAGTATTAATTTTTCTGTGTTTATTTTATCCATCCACCAGTGAATCAGGTTACCAAAAGCACGCCATAGTTGCTGGTTTTTTACCGACCAACCAAATTAACTTTACAGAATCAAAACTGTATGTTAATCCCAGTAATTTGCTATACGCTGGGGGCTTGAGTTGGTATTTAGAATCATTAACCACCAAAAAGAATCTCAAAAAAGATACATCGCTATTAGATGAAAGCAACATAGCAGAAACAATTCAAACTTTGCCCTCAGAACATCCCCAAAAGCAACTAGTTGGTGATTGGGAATGTTGGCAAACATTGAAAGGCCACAGGAAAGGAATTTATTGTCTCGCTTTTAGTTCGAGGTTTAAAAATGGCAAAACTGCCCCCATCTTGGCAAGTGGTAGTCTTGGCGAAATAAAGCTATGGGATTTAACCAAGGGTGAATTAATAGAAACATTATCAGACTATCCTTGGGTAATGTCTGGGCAGGTAAATCAAGTCAATTCCCTGGCTTTTAGTGCAGATGGACAAATTTTAGTCAGTGCTGGTGCAGATTCAACAATTAAAATTTGGCACATAGGCGCACTAGATTTGATCGATATCCTCCACAAGCATAATGGGATGGTGAGATGCGTTGCTTTTGCACCAAATGGACTGATGTTAGTAACGGCCGGAGATGATAGAAAAGTTTTGTTTTGGGATCTGATCCAACGTCAGGCAGTGATCGCTTTATCTTTGGATGATACAGCTGCTCATTCCCTGGTTCTCAGTCAAGATGGCCAGACCTTGGTTACAGGTAGCTACCGCAAAATTAAAGTTTGGCATACTTCACAGCGCCCCCAGGCAAAAATTCTTAAAGATTCACCGCCCTTACATACCCTCACTGGTCATTCTCACATCGTACCTTCCCTGGCCATAACTGCGGATGCTCAACTGTTAGTCAGTGGTAGTTGGGACCAAACAATTAAAATTTGGCACTTGGGCACAGGGAAGTTAATTCGTACCCTCAAAGGGCATAGTGACAAAATATATACCATTGCCCTCAGTCCCGACGAAAAAATTATTGCCAGTGGTAGTGCAGATCAAAGCATCAAATTGTGGCATTTACAAACAGGGGAATTGTTAGCTACTTTTACTGGTCATAGTCATACAATTACAGATCTAGCCTTTACAGATTCCGGTGAAATGTTAGTTTCTGCAAGTTTGGATAAAACAATTAAAATTTGGCAAAGAAGCTGATTAAAGACCCAATTAATAGGGTTATGAGCAAAATTAACCAGCATCTACACGCAACTAAATTAGCCAAAAATATCTTGTTTGACTATACAGGTTAAAAAATTCAAGTTTCCATGTATATGAAATCACAAGAATTTTAATACTTAAGATACAACCCTAGGTAGAGAATTAGAGACAGCGATCACCAATAGCCTAGATTCAAGAACCAATTAATAGAGGTTGAGTTATGGCAGTATCTGCGGTTGATATTTCAAAAAGCCTCAGTGGCATAGATTTTCCGGCAAACAAACAAAATTTAGTCAACCATGCCAGAGAGAAGAATGCCAGCCAGGAAATTATTGACATCCTCCAACAAATGCCAGAAAGAGAATATGGCAACATGGCAGACGTAGAACATGCGTTTGGTGAAGTTAAATAACTCCTGACTTGCTGAACAATGCGATAAAACCAAAAAAGCGATCGCTCGTGTTTACAGCGATCGCTTTGAACAGCATTAAGCCGGTAAAGATTTCATCAGTACTGTTTCGGCAATAACTTCCCACTGGGTTTTGATAGTATACTCAGTGGGATGGCTATCCACAACCCCTTGCTGAACTTGATTATTTTCTACCTTTTCCGCCCATATCCAAAATTTAACAAAATTAGTCAACTCCCGCCAAACTGCCTTGTTTTCGGTTGTCTGTTTGGCTTTTTTTGATTATTATAAAAAAGCATAAAAATCCATTAAACACTCTCGACGTCTAATTTACACCAAAGAAAAAAGGGAAGAATCAAAGACGAAAAGCAGGGGCTAGATATGCTCGAAAGCACCTAAAAGTAAGTGGGCTAGGGAATGAACACGCCAAGAGACTGGCGGTGTGATTCGTTGGGTAGAAACTAACTCTGTAATGAGTGGAAGATTACCCGCAAGGTACTGAACCTTGACAACTGAGAGTTTCATGTAGGTGAGAATCCTACCGCGCAGGTGCAGCGTTGACGGCACACAGAGCATGGTTTCTTAGCCATGTCCCCCAGGGTAACGACTAGCCATCAATCCCTGAAACGGGGGTGAAAGGCGGCTCTACTTCAAGCCTATGTAAGTACCCGTCGAGCGAAGTGTCCATGAGTAAGGAAACTGAATCTACGCTTGAACCATCGTGATCTTGAACCAGTGAAATAAGGCTGAAACACTGGAGCCAAAAGGCAAAGGTTAAGGGGTTGGCGTGTCGCTATGCGACCAACTTGCACTCCCAATAAACCCGGTGGAGAGTAGAACTCTAAAGACACATAGTATGAACTCTCGGAACGAAGTAACCATTCGTATGCTCTCAATCAGGTCGATGATTGAGTAGGTGCTAACCGGATGCTGCGAACTGGAAAGATTGAGTCAGAAGCGAATGCCTTGGGTAATACCAAGGATATGCAGACGGACTCACGATAATGCAGATTATAGAGGTACAAGTAGTAGTAAATATTTCTAATACGAGTTTAGAGACTACGGTGGAATGGAAAGACATACCTTGGAAGAAAATTGAAAGGGTAGTCTTCAAGCTACAAAAGCGCATCTATAGAGCTTCTAATCGTGGTGATGTAAAAGCAGTTCGTAGACTCCAGAAGACGTTGATGAAGTCCTGGTATGCAAAATTGATTGCGGTTCGTAGGGTAACTCAGGATAATACAGGTAAGAAAACAGCAGGAGTGGACGGGGTAAAATCTCTATCCCCAGCA
This sequence comes from Umezakia ovalisporum Ak1311, assembly GCF_029891685.1. Lineage (NCBI taxonomy): Bacteria > Bacillati > Cyanobacteriota > Cyanophyceae > Nostocales > Nodulariaceae > Umezakia > Umezakia ovalisporum. The sequence goes on from NZ_JANQDJ010000054.1 coordinate 34,981, forward strand.
GCACGTTTGCGCCTTGTAAAAGAACTCAAACTGAGTTCTAAGGACGATCCTACTAGGCGAGTATGGATTCCCAAACCTGGAACGGATGAAAAGCGACCTTTAGGTATACCCACAATGAAAGACCGTGCATTGCAAGCACTGGTCAAACTGGCATTAGAACCAGAATGGGAAGCGCGATTTGAGCCTAACAGTTATGGGTTCAGACCAGGACGCTCATGCCATGATGCGATTGAAGCAATCTTCAATGCAATTAGGTACAAAGCCAAATATGTGTTAGATGCCGACATTGCGAAATGCTTTGACCGCATTAACCACGAAGCACTGCTAAGAAAATTAAATACATTCCCCACCATAAGAAGGCAAATCAAAGCCTGGTTGAAAGCGGGAGTGATGGATGGTAAGCAGTTGTTTCCAACACTTGAGGGAATGCCCCAAGGTGGGGTCATATCTCCGCTACTGGCAAATATAGCCCTTCATGGGATGGAAGAACGGATTAAGCAATTTGCGGAAACCTTACCAGGAAGTAAGAGAGATAACCGATATAAACTAAGCCTAATCCGTTACGCCGATGACTTTGTGATTCTTCATGAAGACATAACCATTGTCCAAAAGTGTAGAGATATAATCTCTGAATGGATAAAAGGCATGGGTTTAGAATTAAAACCAAGCAAAACAAAACTTGTACATACATTAGAACAGTATGAACAAGAAAAGCCAGGATTCGACTTTCTAGGATATACCATCAGACAATATCTGGTTAGTAAATATCAAACGGGAAAATCATCAAACGGTGAAAAACTTGGTTTTAAGACTATCATCACCCCAAGTAGAGAAAAGCTCAAGATACATTATGACCAAATCGCGGAAGTTATTACGGCTCATAAGGCTGTGTCACAAGTGGCACTTATCAAGCATCTAAACCCTATTATCAGGGGTTGGGCTAACTATTATGCGACTGTAGTAAGCAAGGAATCTTACACAGACTTAGATAACCTGGTGTATCAAAAGCTGGTTACATGGGCAAAACACCGTCATCCACTCAAATCATGGGAGTGGATTAAACATAAATACTGGCACACGATAGGCGGTGATAATTGGGTATTCGCAACCAAGGAAAAGGGTAAAAATCCCCTCCGGTTACTTGACCATGCCGACACCCCCATAGTTCGTCATGTAAAAGTTAAAGGCGAATCGTCTCCATACGACGGAAACCTGATTTATTGGAGTATAAGATTGGGGAAAAGTCCTGAAATGCCTACAAGGGTAACTACGTTACTTAAACGGCAAAAGGGTAAATGTGCTTACTGCGGACTATATTTTCGTGAAAACGATGTGCTGGAAGTTGACCACATCATCCCAAAATCGCAAGGTGGAAAGGATGAATATAAAAATCTTCAACTCTTACACAGGCATTGCCATGATACAAAGACTGCTAGAGATAGCAGCACCCTGAAGTATGCGTGACAAACACTGCATTATTGAGGAGCCGGATGAGGTGAAAGTCTCACGTCCGGTTTTGAAGACCAACGGGGTTGGTGATAGCCTCGTTGAGTTTAATCGTAACGTAAACAAAGCCAACGCTTTAGTCGCCCAGAAAGATTTACAGCACTTTTCAAGTAAATAAATTAAAAAAAGTACAAACCTTAATGTCATAAATCTTGTGGGGTGGGCATCATGGTTGCCCTTCTGTACCTGCTCAGATGAAATGCGCTGTAAATGTTAAGAACACGGTAAAAAATCATTGTCTTGTTAAATCAATTAACGATGAGGCTTGGTGTACTTTTTTCAATGGTTAGAATATTTTGGTGTTACTCCACATTACACATCTCAAAAATGCAGCAATTGTGGAAAAGTCTCTTTCTACCCGTACCCACAGATGTAGTTGTGGTTGTGAGTTACAAAGAGATGTAAACCCAGCAGTAAATGTTCTTAGTCTAGGAAAGAATAGAGGAGGGCATACCCGTTGGCCTAGCGTGCCGTCAGGCATATTAACGCTACAAGGGTTGAAGCCTCTACTTTCCTTGGACTAAGGGTGGTTGAGCAAGTTTTGACGGTGAATGTACAATCCCATAGCCTAAAGGTAAGGGAGTGTCAATCTAGAAACTAACCTTAGTTGCCTAACTTCAGGTGTACCCGACATAAAAATGTGTATTGCCGTACTGTAATGGAAAATAATCTCGGATTTGTGGTTAAACTACTAGTGCTTTCCGCTTTGCTGTCTGTACTCATTAAGTACATAGGACCTATTTTATCCATAGCAGCAACAGATGCTAATGCGCTGATGATAGTTTTGTCCCCAACTATAATCATAGCAATGGCTTTATTGTGGCGATTTCAGTCAGCACTGAAGCAAAATTAGTATAAATTGCTAAAATCAGCTAACCTAATCTGAATTACACAGTTGGGAGACAGCCTGTGAACCTTGGTCAATGGATCGGCTTAATCGCCATAGTTCTTTCCCTATATATCTTATGGCAAATTCGACAGGTGCTGTTGCTGATATTTGCCGCAGTGGTTTTAGCTGTTAGCTTAAATCGGTTAGCGCAACGCATTCAACGCCTAGGTTTCAAACCTGGCTTGGCAGTTTTTCTGTCGGTGGCTATTTTGTTCGTCGGCATTCTCTCTTTTTTCTGGCTGATTGTACCGCCTTTTGTACAGCAGTTTCAAGAACTAACTTATCGGGTTCCTCAAGGCTTTGCTCGTTTTAATAGTTGGTTGCAACAACTAGAAACCCTCATTCCCAGTCAGTTACTTCCATATATCCCCAATCTCAATAGCCTCATTGAACAGGTACAACCTTTTCTCAACCAGATATTAGGGAACTCTTTTGCTTTTGTTTCTGGCTCTTTGGAAGTTCTGCTCAAGGTTTTATTAGTTCTAGTATTAACGGGAATGTTCTTAGCAGAACCTCAAGCCTATCGCAGATTATTTATTCGCTTGTTTCCCTCATTTTATCGGAGCAGAATCCATGGGATTTTGGATCAATGCGAACTTTCATTAGAGGGTTGGATTGCAGGGGCTTTCATTGCCATGAGTGTTGTGGGAATATTCAGTGTGATTGGCTTATCTGTGTTGGGTGTTAAGGCAGCTTTAGCTTTAGGAGTTTTAGCAGGATTTCTTAACTTAATTCCTAATTTAGGTCCAACATTAAGTTTAGTTCCAGCCATGGCGATCGCTTTGTTGGATAACCCCTGGAAACCTTTCCTAGTCTTTGTTCTCTATTTTATTATTCAACAGATTGATGCGAACATCGTTACTCCCACCGTCATGGCGCATCGAGTATCATTGCTACCAGCTGTAACATTAATTTCCCAACTATTTTTTGTCACCTTCTTTGGTTTTTTAGGTTTATTTTTAGCTCTACCCTTGACTGTGGTTGCTAAGATTTGGCTACAAGAAGTATTGATCAAAGATGTTCTAGATGAATGGGGAAATATTCAACATCAAGAACCTGAGTTAGTGCTCATTTCCCAACCTTCTATATCAGATACAGATAACAAGATAGAAAATCCTAATAGCAACCAAAATCCGAAAATTGATGATGCTTTACCACAAGAAGAATAATCACTACTTCAAGGCAACTGTCTGAAGATAATTTTTAGTAATTCCACACGCGTAAAAGGTTTTGTGAAATATCCACAACCTTTCTGGCTTTTACTTTATCAATAATCGCCGGAGTATTTTCAAGCCTAGGATTATTTTTAATAATCCAACACAACTCATAACCATCAATTCCTGCCATATTCAAATGGAGTAAAATCAAATATGTGATGTCAAATAATCGACATCACATATTTGAGCCTGTCATTAATGGCAACAACAACAAAAGTTTCACTTATCCTTGATTTATTAGCCAGTGAATAGCTTCATAATCAGAAATGTTGACTGTTGACTGTTGACTGTCCAAGTTGTGCGTCGGTGATAAAAAATTTGAGCAATTAATGACTCTATTTTCAATAGACAATGAATTTTATCTGGGTAAAACGCAAAAATTGTAAATTTTTATTCCAGGATTCAACACTTCTGCTTCATAATATATGTAAAAATCTAAATATATACTTTAAATGTAATATTTAATACTCAAAAATTATTTGTGATAATTTGAGTTGCAAACTTCTGTGCTGACACCAGCCAAAATTTATGGTGGTGATGTTAATTTCACTCATATAAAAAAACAAGCTTCTACATGAAGATTGTCTTAAATAAATATGTAGAGTAATTTCATGTGCGGAACGATGCTTAATTGGCACAGAGGAAACAATTGTATAGGCTATAGGCTGAGAAAAAAATCGTGTTAGCAGGCTAATTAAGCATATCTATGCTTACACGTCGCAACTTAGGATACACAAATAGTATCAATCGATAATTTTAAAAAACAATTTGTTTCATAAAGATTGCACTAACTAGCTCTAAACATTTATGTTTAGTCTTATTGACTCCGGAAACCAAACTATATAATTTGAAAAAAGGAAAATAAAGCATTGGAAAACACCATAAAAAAAACAGTTATGCATGATACTTTAAAGCTGGATGAAATAGTTGAATTTGCTGAGAATCCTGAACCACGTTGTCCTTGTGTGCTATTGCTGGACACATCTGGATCAATGCAAGGAGATCCAATAGAAGCCTTAAACAAGGGACTATTGAGTTTGAAGGATGAATTAATGAAAAATCCCTTGGCAGCGAGAAGAGTTGAAGTTGCCATCATCACTTTTGACAGTCATGTGAACATAGTCCAAGAATTCGTAACAGCGGATCAATTTAACCCGCCTATTTTGACAGCCCAAGGCTTAACGACCATGGGAGCGGCAATTCATAAAGCATTAGACATGGTGCAAGAACGGAAATTTTTATACCGAGCTAATGGCATCGCTTACTATCGCCCTTGGGTATTCATGATTACAGATGGAGAACCACAGGGTGAATTAGACCAGCTCATAGAGCAAGCGGCCCAACGCCTGCAAGGAGATGAAGCTAATAAACGAGTTGCATTCTTCACAGTAGGTGTGGAAAACGCCAACATGACGCGTTTAAGTCAATTAGCTGTCCGGACTCCGCTTAAACTTAAAGGACTTAACTTTATTGAGATGTTTGTTTGGTTATCAGCTAGTATGTCAGCAGTTTCCCATTCCCAGGTAGACGAACAGGTAGCACTACCGCCCATTGGTTGGGGCACTATTTAATAGTGTGTCGCGCGGCTTACACTCACACAGCTAGCTGCCTAGAAAAATTCATGAACACAAAATCAAAACAGATATTTCATTGGCGAGTAGTGGCCGCATCTGTATGTGGCACAAGCCACCTGAGAAACAAACAGCTATGTCAAGATGCTCATCACTGGCAGTTATTACCAGATAATGTTTTGCTGATTGCGGCGGCTGATGGTGCAGGTTCTGCCAGCCAAGGAAAAATGGGAGCAATGGTAGCTGTAGAAACAGCAATAGAAACCCTTTCTCACAGCGACATAACTAGAGACTGCCTTGCAGATGATGCCATTGTAGAATCACTATTGAATCAGTCCTTAGTCGCTGCTAAAAAAGCGGTGGAGGATGAAGCAGTAGCTTGTAATAAACAACCTCAAGATTTAGCAACTACCTTAATCATTGTGATTACTACACCAGATATGGCAGCAGTTGTACAAATTGGTGATGGTTTAGCTGTAGCTAAGGATCATATGGGCAACTTACTGGCACTGACAACACCTGACAATGGGGAATACATCAACGAGACGACTTTTTTAACTTCGCCTAATGCCTTAGATAGGGCGCAAATGAAATTATGGCGTGAAACCATAGTTAACATCGGTGTCCTCACTGATGGACTACAAATGCTGGCTTTAAACATGGTTATTGGTGAACCTCACAAACCATTCTTTTTTCCCTTATTCGACTTTGTAGAGAATGCCGAAGATAAAACATTAGCAAAAGAACAGTTAGTAAGGTTTTTAGGTTCTGAGCGAATTACACAACGTACTGATGATGATTTAACCCTGATTTTAGCTGGGTTTCCGAGTGCCGACCTGAGTGGAGAAAGTACTTGAAATCTGGATGACCTCTCATACTTTTTTTCTCAAGAATATTGTGGTAACTTTGCGATATCAGTATTTTAGATAACCCAATTCACCGTAATTTTATCATGCAAGTCTTACGTTGTCTTCCCAAACCAGAAATCATCAACCTCAGCCTTAGTTTGGGGCGTGGCGGTGAAGCTTGTATCTATGCGGTGCCGTCGTGCAGTGATTTAGTAGCCAAGGTTTATCATAAGCCAACACTTGCTCAGGCCCACAAACTCCAAGCGATGCTTGCCAACCCGCCAGAAAACCCCACGGCTAGCTTAGGACATATTTCCATCGCCTGGCCACAGGATTTATTACGAGCCACAGATCAAGGTAATGCCATTATCGGCTTTTTGATGCCCCGGATTCGGGGGATGCGGCCGATTATTGACTTTTACAATCCCAAAACCCGTCGCGAACACTGTCCGTTATTCAATTATCAGTATCTCTTACGCACGGCTCGCAATTTAGCCGCGGCTTTTGCTGCTTTGCACAACAGTGGATATTGCGTTGGTGATGTGAACGAGTCCAATATTCTCGTCAGCGACACAGCACTGGTGACCTTGGTAGATACTGATTCTTTCCAAGTGTACGACCCCGATGAGAAAATTGTTTATCGGTGTTCAGTAGGTAAACCAGAGTTTACTCCACCAGAACTACAAAATAAAATTTTTGCTGAACATGATCGCAAAATTCCCCATGACTTATTCGGATTAGCAGTCTTGATTTTTCAACTCTTAATGGAAGGTACTCACCCCTTTTCGGGAATTTTTCAAGGTGTTTCTGAGCCACCATTTTACGAAGCCCGCATTGCTGCGGGACATTTCACCTACAGTCAAAAGCGCCGAGTACCTTATCGCCCTACCCCCATCGCCCCTGCTTGGCAAGTGCTTCATCCCAAGTTGCAAGAATTGTTTTTACGTTGCTTTGAGGATGGTCACAATGATCCACAGCATCGCCCTAGCGCCCAAACTTGGCTATCAGCTTTAGCCGAAGCCGAAGATAGTTTGATTACTTGTACTGCTAACCCCCAGCATCGCCATAACAACCATTTAGATAGTTGTCCTTGGTGTGAACGTACTTTGCTCTTGGGTGGACGTGATCCATTTCCATCACCCAGAGCAATAGAAAACCGCGAACATTTGCCCCCGCGAGTTGTACCAAAAAGGCATTACCCCCAGCAGCCTCGTTTTCCGCAACCACCCAGGCCCCAATACCAAGTAAATTATTGGCGGACAGCAGCTACCCCTAGCTATTATCCTTATCAACATCAAAAGAAGATTAAGTTTTATCCTGTTATTTTGTGTTTGCTGGGTTTTGGTTTGTTGGGATATTTGGATGTAGCGATTAAATTGACTCGTCCCTTTGTTTCTCAAAATGCCTACACTCAACAAACATTGATGGCTCCAAGCAAAGCAGAAAAAGAAACCATAACTTTTGCAGATTACAATCAAAAAGGCCACATTGCCTACCAAAACAGAAATTATCAGCAAGCAGTAGAAAAATTTAGCCAAGCCATCAAACAACAACCCACAAATACCAAAACTTATATTAACCGAGGCAATGCCCGCTACAACTTGAAAGATTATGAAGGCGCTCTAGCAGATTATAACCAGGCTTTGCAGATTAACCCTCAAGAAGTCAAAGCTTATGTCAACCGAGGCAATGTCCGTTATGTGCTGGCTGAATATAGCAATGACCCTGACCGAGAGTATAATCTGGCCATCGCTGATTTCAATCAAGCTCTTTTCCTCAATAATAAAGAAAGTGAAGCTTATATTAGAAGAGGTATTGTCCGCGCTAAAATGGCTAGATATAGTAGTGAATCTATCCAAGATTATCAACAATCAATTCTTGATTTTACCGAAGCAATTCGACTCAATGCATCCAAAGCAGAAGCTTATTTTCAGCGCGGTGACGTCCGCCATAAACTAGCACAATTTAGCAGTACCTTTATTCCAGAATATCAACAGGCACTCGCTGACTTTAACCAAGCACTAAAAATAAATAGCAAATTGGCAAAAGTCTATCTTAAGCGAGGGATAGTTCGTTATGAACTAACACAACATATTGGTCAAGACTTTGATCCAAATCATTTCCAGGCTATTGAAGACTTACAAACAGCGGCCAAACTTTCCTTAGAACAAGAGGATACAGAAAGCTACCAACAAGCACTGAGCAGTATTTGTGACATCATAGAAAGCGAGTGTACTGCTCTATTACAAAGTCCTGGTATGTGGAAATATACTGGTAACAATTAATTTAAAAACTAGTAAAATAAAGTGCTAGTTTTGCCTCAATAACTTTTATCTTTAGTGAGATAAACATGAACATGATAAGGTTAGCATGAAACTAGTCTTATCATGTTTTCTTATTTCTATATATTTAAATTATGCAATTATCATTATATATATTCATATACATTTTATATATAAAAGAAAATCATTTACATCCTCTTTATCAACTTCCGCAAAATAATAGTTATATTATGTACGGAAAGAAAAAAATTATCCAGGCAATTTTTTCCCACACACGTGCATCCTCTTCATCTAAAACTTTAAAATCAATACCTGTAAATTTCCAAAAAGGTAATTGTATGAAAGCGGTAATTCTGGCTGGAGGACTTGGTACACGCCTCAGTGAAGAAACTAGTATCAGACCTAAGCCAATGGTGGAAATTGGTGGTAAGCCAATTCTTTGGCATATCATGAAGACTTACTCCACCCACGGCATTAATGACTTTATTATTTGTTGTGGATATAAAGGTTACATCATTAAAGAGTATTTTGCTAATTACTTTTTACACATGTCAGATGTAACCTTTGATATGCGATTTAACCAAATGAATGTGCATTCTGGTTATGCTGAACCTTGGCGTGTCACCTTAGTTAATACGGGGGATTATACAATGACAGGTGGACGCTTAAAACGTGTCAGTGAGCATATTGGTAATAGTACATTTTGCTTCACCTATGGCGATGGTGTAAGTAACATCAATATTACAGAATTAATTCAGTTTCATCAAGAACAAAAAACCCTAGGGACACTGAGCGCAGTTCAACCCGCAGGACGCTTCGGAGCCATTTCTTTAGGACAGGAGCAAACTAAAATTACTAGCTTCCGAGAAAAACCTGAAGGTGATGGTGCATGGGTGAATGGCGGTTACTTTGTTTTAGAACCGGAAGTAATTGACTTCATTGCTGATGACTCTACAGTTTGGGAGCAAGAACCATTAGAAAAACTGGCTGGGATGAATCAGCTATGTGCTTTTAAACATAATGGTTTTTGGCAGCCGATGGATACTTTACGGGATAAAAACTACCTAGAAGAGCTATGGAAAAGTGGTAATGCTCCTTGGAAAGTCTGGTAATTCCTAATTGGCTGAATAGGTGTTTGATTTACTTCGTGCTGCACTAGGAGATATTATTTCGTGAAATCAAACTTTTGGGCTGGAAAAAAAGTTTTTCTCACTGGACATACGGGCTTTAAGGGTAGTTGGCTATCTCTATGGTTACAAATATTAGGGGCTGAGGTGTGTGGTTACGCTTTACCCCCTGCTACAACTTTAAATCTGTTTGAGTTAGCTAATGTCGGTGATGGAATGACGTCGGTGCTAGGAGATATCAGAGATTTAAATTTTCTCCAGCAAGTGATGCAATCCTACCAGCCAGATATTGTGATCCATATGGCAGCTCAGGCCTTGGTGCGGGAATCTTACTGTAACCCAGTACATACCTACGCCGTTAATGTTATGGGAACAGTCAATTTATTAGAAGCAGTAAGGAATGTGCCTAGCGTCCGAGCAGTGGTATCGGTTACCTCTGATAAATGCTATGAAAATCGCGAGTGGGTTTGGGGTTACCGGGAAACTGATCCTATGGGTGGATATGACCCTTACAGCAGTAGCAAAGGATGTGCTGAATTAGTTACTACAGCCTATCGTCAATCATTTTTTAATCCTACTGATTACGAGGAACATCAAGTAGCTATAGCCAGCGTTCGAGCCGGAAATGTCATTGGCGGCGGAGATTGGGCTAAGGACCGACTAGTTCCTGATATTCTCAATGCTTGGCTTGGAGGGAAGGAAGTTGTGATTAGAAATCCCCACGCAGTACGACCTTGGCAACATGTTCTGGAACCTCTCAATGGTTACTTAATGCTTGCTGAAAAACTATTCACTCAGGGTTCACTTTATTGTGGAGGCTGGAATTTTGGCCCCAACGAGTCAGGAGTGAAAACTGTAGCTTGGTTAGTAGAACAGCTTCAACAGTTGTGGGGGGAAGATGCTCATTGGATTCAGGATGGTAAGGTTCAACCCCATGAGGCTAATTTTTTAACCCTGGATTGTTCCAAAGCCCGCACTTATATTAATTGGCAACCACAATTGGATTTACCAACAGCTTTAGCTTGGATTGTGGATTGGACCAAAGCCTGGCAACAAGGCTGTAATATGCAACAAAAAACTCTCAGTCAAATTCAGCAGTTTATGCAACGGGCAAATTTTCAGGAAAGGGAAATTTATTTACTGGAAGTTTAAGTTGAGTTCAATGTGAGAAGTAAAACAATTTCTTTATTTTACTTCTCAATTGCACACTATATGCTCTGGCGGTTTCTATACAATTTAACTCAAGTTCACCATGTCTAAATTACTCACAATTGCCATTCCCACTTATAATCGTGCAGAGTCACTTGATAAACAGTTAGCATGGCTAGCCCAGTCTATTAGAGGTTGGGAATCTGAATGTGAAATTTTAGTTTCTGATAATTGTTCCAATGACCATACTCAAGCAGTGATCAATAAATGGCAACACCAACTCAAAGATATTACATTCAAATCTCAAAGAAATTCTGAAAATATTGGATTAATTAAAAATATCATTCGTTGCCTAACTTCCGCTGATACACAATACGTTTGGACTATTGGAGATGATGATAAAATCGACGAAAGATCCGTTGCTTATGTCGTCAATAAACTTAAAAATTACGACGGACTATCATTATTATTTCTTAATTTTTCTGGTCGAAATGAGCTAACCAATGAACCAGTTCATCCGCCGACAATACTTGGTAATCGTTGGTTTGATGCTGATACTGAAGATGGTAATGGAGACGGAAAGGCCATATTTGAACATTGCTTTGGTAAAAGCATCGGTGCAGTTAGTTTCTTAACTGCCTCAATATATCGCACTGACTTAATCAAACGCGCTTTAGTAATTTGGCCTGATGCTCAGAATAATTGGTTATGTTTAGCCTATTTAGCTGGTTATTGTGCTGCTAATGGTCAAGTTATCGTCACTAAGGATACCTATATAGAATGTATCATCGGTGTGAGTTATTGGCAAAAAGAAGTTGACTCTGCGCTGCTAATGCAGTACAAACATATACCTGAAGTTATTGTCAAATTAGCAGAAAATGGATATTCTAAAGAATTTTCCCGTCAAAGCATATTACAAAACTTCAAGGAAGTAAATCTAAAAGTATTTTTGGGTGGATTACGGAGATGGCCTGTATCTTCGTTGAAAATTTTAGTTTCCTTTTTAGTTGTTGTATCTGTCTGTGCTTTTGAAACTGCCCTAGTTAATAAGTTGAAAGTTGGATATTTGCTCAACGTTTACAACAATTCTCTAAAGTTGAGAAGAATTAATTACATTAATAAAATTTAGAAATGTCAGCCATGCTTAATAAAATTAAAAAAAAAGTATTAACTTTTCAATCTGAATGTAGTTATCAAACTTCATTGCTAAAACATTCCAAAAAGCTGCCCCAATTATCAGTGGGCGATGGGCTAATTGTTGATATTTTGAAGAAAGAGGGTGTTTATATCACAACACTGACAGATTTAGGATTACCCCATACTGAAAAATTATTGCAAGCAGCTCAACGTCTATTAGGTGAAATGAAACAGGTAAATGATGTCCATTCACATCAAAAATTACCTCAAATTTATACAGTTACGCATTTACCTGATTTTTATACATGGGGAACGAATAAAAGACTATTGAATATTATTGAGAACTACATTGGACTTCCCATTATTTTCCATGGTGTTCATTTACGTAATGATTTTTGCAATCAATATCATTTTGGAACAATGCTATGGCACAAAGATTCAGAAGATCGGCGGATAATTAAGGTTATTATTTATTTGCGTGATGTTGAAGAAAAGCATGGACCTTTTGAATATGTGCCACTTTCTTTAACTTCTTTGGCTAATTTTAATAGCTATCATGTTAACCGTAAGCTACGAGAATCTGGTTATTTGGGCATCAATGATGAACAACTAACAAAAATTGTTCCCAAATCTGCTTGGAAATCCTGTATAGGTTCGGCAGGTACAGTGATTATTGCCGATACCAGAGCTATTTTACATCATGGAACAATTCGGACAGAAGACAGATCCACATTGTTTTTTGTTTACACTGCTAACCCTCCAAAAAGACCTGAGCTTTGCCGACAATATTGGGATAATACTTTTACTATTCCAGGGTTAAATAGTGCTTCATCTAATAGTTAAATCTCCAACACACCCAATTAAAATTTCTACCGTAATTAGCAATGATATTTACCAAAACAGCACTCAAAGACGCATTCGTTGTTGACGTAGAGAAAAAACCTGACCATCGCGGATTTTTTGCCCGTGGTTTCTGTGCCCAAGAATTTATCTCACACGGTTTAAAGCCCACAGTTGCCCAATGTAATATATCTTTTAACCATAAGAAGGGTACAGTGCGGGGGATGCACTATCAAATTTCCCCAGCCGCAGAAACAAAATTAGTACGTTGTACTCAAGGTGCTATCTACGACGTAATTATTGATATGCGTCCTGAATCACCGACTTTTTTATCACATATTGGTGTGGAATTAACTGCACAAAATCACCGGGCTCTGTATGTACCAGAAATGTTTGCTCATGGTTATCAAACTCTGACAGATGAGACAGAAGTCGTCTATCAAGTGGGTGAGTTTTATACACCAGGTTATGAGCGGGGATTACGCTATAATGACCCATTTTTTAATATTGAATGGCCTTTGGAAACAACAGAAATTTCCCACAAAGACTTAAATTGGACTTTACTGGAAATGATCCCTGTAGGTAGTACAGATTCTAGATAAACGATGATTGTTTTAAAACTTAGTTTGAGCAAATAAGTGACAAAGGAGTTTAACTAATGATTATTATTGATCGTGCCTTACAAGCCCGGGCTGCAGCGGGTAATCCCGTAAAAGTGGGGATGATTGGTGCTGGTTTTATGGGTCGGGGAATTGCCAATCAAATTATCAATTCAGTTCCAGGAATGGAGTTAGTGGCAATTTTTAGCCGTCAGATTGATGCAGCTAAACGAGCTTATACAGAAGCAGGACTAGAAAATTTTCAAGTTGTTACAAATGTATCTGAATTAGAAGAGGCGATCGCTAAGGATAAATATGCAGTCAGCGAAGATGCCCAATTACTCTGCCAAGCCGAGGGAATTGATGCCATCATCGAAGTCACTGGTGCAGTGGAATTTGGCGCTCATATCGTCATGGAAGCCATCGCCCATGGCAAACACGTAATTATGATGAATGCCGAACTCGATGCTACTGTAGGCCCCATCCTCAAAGTGTACGCCGACAAAGCTGGAGTAATTCTCACCGCCTGTGATGGTGATCAGCCAGGGGTAGAAATGAATCTCTACCGATTTGTCAAAAGTATTGGTCTGACTCCGTTGTTGTGCGGTAATATTAAAGGACTTCAAGACCCCTATCGCAATCCCACCACCCAAGAAGGATTTGCCAGACGTTGGGGACAAAAAGCCCACATGGTCACTAGCTTTGCTGATGGAACCAAAATTTCCTTCGAGCAAGCAATAGTTGCTAACGCCACAGGTATGAAAGTTGCCCAAAGGGGAATGCTAGGCTACAACTTCAGTGGTCATGTGGATGAAATGACCAAAATGTACGACGTTGATCAACTAAAGCAACTGGGTGGTATCGTTGATTATGTAGTTGGGGCAAAACCCAGCCCTGGTGTGTTTGTATTTGCCACTCACGAAGACCCCAAACAACGCCACTATCTGGATTTGTACAAGTTAGGTGAAGGCCCTCTATATAGCTTTTACACTCCTTATCACCTCTGTCATTTTGAAGTACCACTATCTGTAGCCCGTGCTGTTCTATTTCAAGATCCAGTTTTATCTCCACTAGCAGGCCCAGTAGTAGATGTCATCACCACTGCCAAAATCAATCTCAAAGCTGGTGAAACCCTAGATGGTATTGGCTACTATATGACCTACGGGCAATGTGAAAATTCTGCCATGGTTCAACAGCAGAAACTATTACCAATTGGTTTAGCTGAGGGATGTCGTCTCAAACGAGATATTCCCCAAGATCAAGTGATCACTTACGATGATGTTGAGTTACCCGAAAGCAGACTTTGCGACCAACTGCGCGCTGAACAAAATGCTTATTTTCCAGCAGAAAAAGTTTTAGCTACCGTTGGATAAAATCAATTAAGTCCATAATCCCCTCAAGCTTACTGATTAGTGGTTTGGGGGAATATTCCACCGATAAAGGTTTAGTTGCCTCCTGACTATCCTCACCCTTGTGACTACAACTATAAGCTAACCAAACTGTAAAAATAAAAGGTTGTAGTCATGATTGTGGTATTAGTAACTTTGATATGTTGTTAGAGCAGCTAATTCTTAACAAATACTAACATTTTGACACAATAAAAATTCATGTTATTGGCGCAAAAAATATAAAAGCTCAACGCTGTAATTAAGTGATCAAATATAATATCAATTAGGTAAAACTTTAGTTATTTTTTTGACATTGACTGGCTTTTTAGGTAGAGGTGAAAGACATGAGAATAGACTTTTATTAACCTGAAGACTAATGTTGTGAAAAGCAACTTGCTGAAAAGGTTTCCCACAAGACGACGAATAAATTTAGATAAAACTATGAAAATTGCTCTAGTTCACGATTACTTAACCCAGCGCGGTGGAGCAGAGCGCGTATTCGAACTACTTTGTAAACGTTACCCCCAAGCCGATGTTTTTACTTCTTTGTACAATCCACAAAAAACTATTGACATGGGTGAGCGTATAGTCAAAACTACTTTTTTGCAAAAAATTCCCGGTGCAGTCAAGTATTTTAGATTGATGGCTCCTTTGTATTTTCCTGCATTTCGGGCTTTGGATCTACAAGATTATGATTTGATTATTAGTAGTAGTACTAGTTTTGCCAAAGCTGTACGTAAACGTCCAGATGCAAAACATATTTGTTTTTGTCATAATGTTACTCGTTTCTTGTGGGATACAGAAACATATTTAAGGGAGTATGGGGATTATCAGTATTTTGCGCCGTTAATTGAGCAAATTTTTCAGTTGATGAGAAATGTAGACCTAAAATATGCTCAGGAACCTGACCTTTACATTGCTAACTCTAGTGTAGTTGCCCGTCGTATTCAAAAAACTTACAATAAACAAGCAATTGTCATTAACTATCCAATTGATACAAATAATTTTCTATTTTCAGATATAAAAGATGAATATTATCTAGCCTCCGCGCGAATGATCAGCTACAAGCGTCTAGATATAATCATCGAAGCCTTTAACTGGCTGGGTTGGCAATTATTGATCACAGGTGATGGACCAGAACAAGAACGTTTAAAAGCTAAAGCCTTAAATAATATTAAGTTTTTAGGACATGTCAGTGATGCGGAACGTAAAGAGTTATTTTCTAAAGCTAAGTCTGTGATAGTTGCCGCTTTGGAAGACTATGGATTAGTTCCAGTTGAAGCAAATGCTAGTGGTACACCAGTGATTGCCTACGGAGCAGGTGGAGTATTAGATACACAGATACACGGAAAAACTGGGGTATTTTTTAAGAGACAAACACCCGAATCCATACAATTGGCATTGATGGAGTCCGGGGGAATCACTTGGAATTATGAGGATATTCGTAATCATGCAGTGAAAAATTTCTCGCAACCCGTCTTTTTTAGCAAAGTTGAGCGACTGATTGAACAAACTTGTAGTGTTAGTTAATCATTTTTGAGGTTCGTCATACCAATTATCAAAAATAAGGCTACACCCATCAATCAGGAAAACAATATGGAGATGAATTTTCTTAATTACCAATTAGAATTACCTAAAGGCTATGGCTATCTTAGGTCAACCATAAGTATAACTGCGCTCAGAGCCTAGCCTTAAGCCAAAACACCCTCTTAGTATGAAATCTACCCTTCGGGGAAGTAAGCTACGCGTAGCGTATCGTAGATAAGGATCATAAAAATGAATCAAGCTAGTCTTAGTCCCGGTATAAATCATGTTAATAACTCTCCTACAGAACCAAGCTACGGACAGTTGTTTAAAATATTTATTCGCAGATTTCCTTGGTTTTTAGCAGTATTTATTAGTTCAATCGCAATAGCAGCTCTGGTGACTTCTAAAACAAAACCTACTTACAAAAGCTCAATGCAGCTGCTTGTAGAACCTAACTATCAAGGTAGGCAAGAAGGAATTGGGGCAGATAATCAATTTTTGATCGAGCCCAATATTCAGATAGATACAGCAACCCAGCTAAATCTAATGCAAAGCTCAGGCCTCATTGAACAGGCAGTTGACAAACTTCAATCTGATTATCCCAATCTGACTGTCAACGAAATTAAAAAATCTTTACTGCTAAATCAACTCAGAACTAAAGAAGATGATTTGGCAACAAAAATTTTCCAAGTAGACTACACTGCCCAAGATCCACAAAAGACACAAAAGGTTTTGGAAACCATTGGGCAAGTTTATTTGGAATACAACCAACAGCAGCAGAATTCCCGCTTACAAAAAGGTTTACAAGTTGTCAGGGAACAGTTAAGTAAGGCTAGCGAAGAAGTCAACGCCTCAGAGACTAACTTACAAAGATTTCGCAGAAACCAAAATTTAATCGATCCTGAGTCACAAGCTAAAGCCCTAGAAGACTCTTTAAACACTATTGAACAAGACCGTCGTGCTACCCGTTCTCAGTATCAAGAAGCTTTAGCACGGCAAAAATTTTTGCAAGAACAACTTAATCGTTCTCCACAAAATGCTTTGGTTACTTCTCGTCTGAGTCAATCTACTCGCTACCAAGGCTTACTCAACGAAATTCAAAAAACCGAATTAGCACTGGCCCAAGAACGTTTGCGCTTTACCGATGAAACTCCTAACGTGCAACAACTCCAAGAACAACTGGAAAGCCAAAAGAAATTATTACAGCAAGAGGTTGGTAGAACTTTAGGTGTACAGTCGAACAGTGTATTTTCCTCCCAAGAACCTCTTTTGGAACAAGGACAATTCGGTGAAATTGACCTTAATCTAGCCACTCAGCTCGTGGAAACCCAAACAATTATAGTTGCTTTAAGCGCCCGCGACCAAACTTTGGCTGAGAAAGAAAATCAATTACGTGCTGAAATCAAACGTTTTCCTCCTTTGCTGGCTTACTATAATCGCATCATGCCACAGCTACAATTTAGCCGTGAAAGGTTAGAGGAGCTATTGCGAGCAGAACAGAAATTACGCCAGGAACTAGCCAAAGGAGGTTTTAATTGGGAAGTTGTAGAAGAACCGCAATTAGGTCAGTACTTGGGCCCCAATCTCCAGCAGAATCTTTTGTTGGGTGCAGTAGTTGGCTTGATGTTAGGAGGTGTTGCGGCTTTTATTAGAGAAGCTTCTGATGATGCTGTTTATACCACTGCTGAATTGGAAAAGCAGGTTTCTTTACCGTTGTTGGGAACTACTCCCAAATTGCCCACCACTAAACACAGAGAATCAATCATCAAGTTGCCTTTTGGTAAACCAGAAGTTCTTGCCCCTTGGACAATTCAGGTGTTACAGTCCCCACCGCGTTGGGAATCGTTGGATTTAATTTTCAAAAATATTGAACTTTTAAATTCCGTTACCAACTTGAAATCTTTGATGATTACCTCAGCTTTACCAGATGACAGTAAGTCAGCTTTGGCATTGGGTTTGGCTATGAGTGCAGCTCGTTTACACAAACGGGTACTACTAATTGATGCTAACTTACGGGCACCTAGCCTACACGAGCAACTCAATCTTCCCAATGATCAAGGTCTATCTACTCTTTTGGCTAATGATATCACTCTCCCCAACCAAATTGGTGTTCAAACTTTAGGTTCAGCCTACATCGATATTTTGACAGCAGGACCTACACCCATTGATCCGGCAAATCTTTTGAGTTCACCACGCATGAAGCAATTGATGAAAGTATTTGAGGACAATTATGATTTGGTACTCATAGATGCTTCGCCTGTTATCGGTCTAGTGGATGCTATGCTCACAGCTTCATCTTGTCGTAGTGTAGTCCTCGCCGCAAGTATGAGTAAAATCACTCGCAGCCAATTGGCTCAAGCTACAGCTATGTTGAGTAAGTTAAACCTGATTGGCGTTGTCGCTAATGGAGTCTCCAACTCTGGCAGTACCTATGTACGATATCCCCAGCCTTCTGAATCATCTCAATTAGCCCTGGAACAAGCAGTAGAAAAATAGCCCTGATTTAGCCCTTATGTTGGGGCTAGGGTGTACACACAAGTCATGAAATCACTGCAATTTTTTTAGTGCCATGGTGACACTAAAACAGTGGATTATTTTACAACTAACAAACCCCTGATAAACAAGCCATTAACCCCGATGCTCCCTAATTTGACTAATACAAAACTTTACCGTTGGCGCACCACTGGGTTCAAACCAAGCTAGGTGCGATCTTATCACTTGTCTGTACACCGCGGTGTTGTTGGAATGGACGCAAGACGCAATTAATAGTTTAGAAAAAATAAGGCGCTTCTACTTGTATCTGTGTGCAAATTTATATGATGTGCGATTGCTACATTTGGTAGGATATCGCACATATCTTTTTTTTAAATACCCTGAACAGTTGACTGTTGACTGTCCAAGTTGTGCGTCGGTGATAAAAAATTTGAGCAATTAATGACTCTATTCTCAATAGACAATGAACTTTATCTGGGTAAAACGCAAAAATTGTAAATTTTTATTGCAGGATTCAACACTTCTGCCCTGAACATAATTAGCCGCCGTCACTTGATTTTTTCAATAATCAAATTTTGATTATATTTCTATAATTTTCAATTAAGTATATTTATATGACCTTTATATTTAAACATAAAAATCAATGATTGTTTAAAGACTAAATAAAGAATCTAATTCTGCATATGGTGTTTTCTATAAAGTCTTATATTCTAGAAAATAACGCCCATATTCAAGAGCTAAAAGACAAAGATGAACTAGTTTTGTAAGATTGAATAACAAAATAGGTAGTGGCAACTAAACATAAATAGGAAGTTATGGCGGATGTAAGAAACTGGGAAATTTTCTTCTGCACTTCACCATCATCCCTGTTTATCAGATAGAAACCCTTTTCCCCAATGAGCTTTCCCCCTATGTTTAGTGCTAATTATCTATTTAGTATCTTTCTTGTTTGTACATCTTTATACCAGCAGAATTTACCCAAGTGTAAGCTTGACTGATGTACAAGTTAAAAGGGCATCTTTTTGCAGCGAAACAAAATTCTCTTCACAGTCTTTGGCATTCATAGCCTTTAATATTAACTTACCAATTCATTATTGTATAGGGTCAAAGACATATGACAAGTTCATTAATTCCTACTTTTGAGAATTCCTATCCTCAAATCCAACAACACCAAAATAATTGCTTTTCATACTGTAGACTTCAATGGCGGCGGGGTCATTTATTGGTCAAATCTACCGCAAAAACTCAACAACTTAATTTACCTGCTTTATATAACGAGGAATTATTAGTCAATTGCTTGAAACATTCTCTAGTCAATTTGGTGAGTGTAGACCCAAATATTGGTGAAGATTGTTTAAAACTTTGGCTTAAAGCTTGTGAAAAAGCTGGTAAGCCCATATTTCTCCGCCTACCCTTTAGGAATAAACAGTCCAAGTCGGGTAGCCCTTGGCAAAAACTCATTGAGTGGATAGCGGCTTTATTTTTGCTCCTACTCATGAGTCCAGTTATGGTGGTATTATTTGTTATTTTACAGCTTGACTCACCAGGATCAGTTTTTACCAGTGAGTGGCGGGTGGGAGAACGGGGTAAACTTTTTCGAGCAATTAAGTTTTGCACAACTGCAAATCAAAATATTACCCCTTTAAGTAGTTGGATACGTAAATACGATTTAGACCATCTACCCCAATTGTGGAATGTGCTGCGTGGTGAAATGGCTTTAATGGGTTCTCGTAGTTGCACTTTAGAAAATGCTATGTGGCTAAATTTAGCAGAACAACAGCAGATGAATAAACTATCAGAAATGACCGATTCACGGGAAGAATCAGCTTTGTTAAATTTGGATAGCCAAACACTGTAATTTTCTTATCCAATAAATACATTTAGTTTCCAAGGTGCGTTAGGCAAATTGTCATAACGCATCATCAAAAAATAAGCTGGTTTTTTTATTACAGAAAACCAAAGGTTTAATTAGCATCTCTATGACTGATGTAATTGCTCACATTGTTGTTAAAAAATACTCATGTATATTCAAGCTGTTCAAATACTGGGCGATCGCTTCAAGAAAACTAAATTTTGGCGCAACAATTATTTAATCTTGCGAGAGTTTAAAAATTTCCGTAAAGTAGCGATTTTGGCTTTAGTATTTTCATTTATTGCTGCAACATTTGAAGGTTTTAGTATTGGTTTTTTGCTTTCATTTTTGCAAAACTTAACAACTCCTGATGCCGAACCAATGCGAACGGGAATTACCTGGTTTGACACCTGGATTTTAGCTACTCACTCATCGGCAGTGAGTAGATTATATCGCATTTCCTTACTGATTTTATTGAGTACATGGATACGTGCTGTATTTAATTATTTAGCACAAGTTTACACAGAAGTATCTCAATTACTTCTAGCTGATCGCTTGCGGAAACAAATTTTCCAACAATTGCAATGCTTACCTTTAAGTTACTTTGCTAAAACTCGTTCTGGTGAACTAATTAATACTATTACTACTGAAATTGATCGGATGAAACAGTGGTTTAGTGGAGCAGCATTTTTGATAACTAGAGGCATCACTGCTTTTATCTATTTTATCTCAATGTGCTTATTATCCTGGCAACTGACCATTATTTCTTTTCTATTGTTCACCTTGTTAGGAGTAGGGTTATCAACAGTCAATGCCCGTGCAAGAGAAACAAGTTTTAGTACTTCCATTGCTAATGGACAGTTTACTTCAATCGCAATTGAACTTGTTAATGCAATTCGCACAATTCAGGCATTTTCTACTCAAGAGTTTGAACGTCAACGCTTCTATAATGCCAGCGATAAAGTAGTTAGCACTTCCACCAAAGTTGTATTAACTTGGTCTCTCGTCAGACCGCTAGCTGAAGCTGTGGCTAGTACAATTCTTATTGGTATGATTATTTTTGCATTTACTGTTTTTGTTGTCAATGGAACTTTACAAGTTGCTTCTTTGCTAACATTTTTCTTTGTGCTGTTTCGGGTTGTGCCAATTGTCCAAGATATTAATGGTACTAGAGCCCATCTGAGCACACTCCAAGGAGCAGCAGATAATATTCAGAATTTGATTAGCACTGAGAATAAAACTTACTTGCAAAATGGCTATCTCAAATTTACTGGGCTACAGCATTCCATTGATATAGTCTCTGTTGATTTTGGCTACGAGCCAAATACTTTAGTTCTCAATAATATTACCCTGAGTATAGAAAAAGGTAAAACTACGGCTTTAGTAGGCGGAACTGGTGCCGGTAAAAGTACATTGATTGATTTAATTCCCCGATTTTATGATCCAATAGCAGGAAATGTACTCATTGATGGAGTAGATATTCGCAAATTTGACATGAAATCTTTACGTGAAAAAATTGCTGTTGTCAGCCAGGATACATTTATTTTCAATACTTCTGTGCGAAATAATATTTCCTATGGTACAAAGGGTGCCACTGAAGCTGAAATTCGCAAAGTTGCTCGACTAGCAAATGCACTGGAATTTATTGAAGAAATGCCCGAAGGCTTGAATACACAACTGGGAGACTGGGGTGTGCGATTATCTGGAGGACAACGCCAACGACTCGCCATCGCCCGTGCTTTGCTACGTGATCCAGAAATTCTGATTTTGGACGAAGCCACCAGCGCCTTAGATTCTGTTACTGAACGCTTAATTCAAGAATCTATTGAAAAGCTATCTGTAGGTAGGACAGTGATTGCTATCGCTCACCGTCTTTCAACCATCGCACAAGCTAATAAAGTCGTGGTATTAGAACAAGGACGCATCATTGAGCAAGGTAATTATCAAGAACTACTAGAACTTAAAGGTAAGCTGTGGGAATATCACAAAACTCAATATGAAATAGGACAAGCTGGATAAAATTTTCCGGATATAAACATTCCAACAAAGCAAACTTAACTGAGACTGTTCACTGTTCTTTTTTACCCAAAAATTAGAATTTTAACGAGGTTATGTAAGTGGTAAATATTGGTTATCATACTGCTCGCTTCCAAGGCAAATTTAACCGTGCTCTCTATAAATCAATGATTCCTCAAACGGTTAAACGCACCATCAACACAACTCAAAAAGTTCCTATTAATGTCTATGGGTTATCTTGTCAACGTGACTTAGGTGAACAAGTGGCAAGTATTCGCTCCTTTATCCGTAATATTGGTATTCCCAATACATTTACTGTTATTTCTGATGGTAGCTACACTGATTTGAGTTGCGATTTACTACGCCGCATTCATCCCTGTGTTCAGGTCATACCCATCAACAAATTTATCAAAACAAATTTGCCTCAATGTGTGTATGATTATGCCCAAATACATCCAATGGGTAAAAAATTATCAGTCTTGATGTCTATTCCTATTGATGGTGCAACTATTTATACTGATTCAGATATTTTATTCTTCCCTGGGGGAATTGACTTAGTTGAGTTAGTTAATTTAGATAGTCAAGTGTGCCATTACTTACCGGATTGCTCAAATTCACTGGATACACGGATGATTTATGAGGATCCAGAAAAAGCAAATTCTGTCAATGCAGGATTTATTTTGTTTAAGCATGAATTAGATTGGAGTTTTGCAATTAAACGTTTGGCCAATTTAGCCGGAACACCGACCTATTTCTCTGAACAAACAGTTGTACATTTGACAATTCACCACAACCATGGTGTACCGTTATGCTCACAGAAATATGTTTTGAGTGTTGCCGACCAATTTATTTATCCAGATAAATTTGCTAGTAACAAAATTGCTTTACGGCATTACGTCAGTGATGTGAGACATAAGTTTTGGATGAATATATACCATATACCAGTGAGTCCAGAAATCAGGAACCACAATTAAATTGGCAACTGAAATAATTAAAAATCCCTTCATAAACGAGTAAATTATAGATGATTAATACGCTGGTTAATACGAAAACGATTTATCACTGCTCCCATGCTGATATTAAGGGAGGTGGCGGTGTTGAAACTTATTTAGCGTCCTTGGTTAATTCTCAACTTAGTGGGATCACTGTTAGTGTTATTTCTTGTCTCAAGAATTTAGATCAGCAACAGCCTCAATTCTTACACATTCATGACCCAGATATGCTCATGGATTTCCGGGAAGAATGCCCGGCAATCTTTACCCTGCACAATCACTCTAGTTACTGTCCCAGTGGTACAAAATATTTAGCCAATGGCGGCAAAGTGTGCGATCGCATCCTCAATCCTCTAGGATGTGCTTGGGGACATTTAATAGATGGATGTGGTAGTCGCCGCCCCCAAAAAATTATAGGCAATTGGTACAACACTCATCAAATCCTAGAAATACTGAAAAAGCTAAAAATTCCTGTAATTGCTAATAGTGATTATGTCCGTCAGCAAATCATTAATAGTGGTCTACCACCGGAAAGAGTAGTTACACTGCGGTTTGGTGTCAAATCACCTAAGATCACCACTGCACCCTTAAATTGGGCAACTCATCAAAATCAGCGCATTTTGTTCGTTGGTCGCATTGTCCCCGATAAAGGAGTGGAATGGCTCATAAAAGCTTTAGCACAAACCAAACCAACCATTCATCTTGACATTGCTGGTGATGGTTGGAGTAAAGCAAGTATGGAAAAATTAGCACATCAAATGGGGTTAAGCCATCGCATTACTTGGCATGGCTGGTTAAAGCGCGAAAAACTAGAATCACTTTATCAACAATCCTTGGCTGTAGTTTTTCCCAGCCTGTGGCCTGAACCTGCTGGTCTTGTTACCCTAGAAGCCTATAGTCACTATCGTCCCATCATTGCTAGTGCAGTGGGCGGTATTCCCGAACACGTGCAAGACAATCAAACAGGTATTTTGGTTTCACCCAACAACATCAAACAGTTAGCTGCTGCTATCAACGAACTGGCAATAAATTATCCCAAGAGCCGACTAATGGGTGAGGTCGGTCAGGCTTGGTATCAGCAAGAATTTACTATTAATACCCACATGCGACGGCTCACAGAAATTTATGCCAAAACCATAGCCGAATTTGAAGCTTGATTTGCTCAGACTAATGGTTTAAAACTTTACCCCATTTGAGGAGGTTAATAAATTTTTGATTTTGGATTGAAGACTTTACATTAATAGAGCAGTTTATAACTCAGTATAGTGCATCATTAAAAAATATCAACTACAAATTAGTATAACCTAATTTCCGCCTAAACTACCATATCAAACAACCCAATCCAAAATTGGCAATTCTCAAGTATTTAATTATATAAACACTCAATAAAATCTATTACTCCTGGAATAGTAAAACTAAAAATATCACAAGTTAAACTAATGTCACTAACTATTGAATCCCCAAAACCTTTGGTCAGTGTTATTATCCCCACTTATAATCGACCCCAGTATCTCCAGCAAGCCATCGCCAGTGCTGTTCACCAGAGTTATACAAATATTGAAATTATTGTTTCCGATAACTGTAGTCCAAAAAATCCCCAGGAAATTGTAGAATCTTTCGCAGATCCACGCATTCGCTTTTGGCGACAGCCAGAAAATTTAGGCATGATAACTAACCAGATGCACGCCTTCAAAATGGCAAATGGTAAATATGTGGCTAGCCTTCACGATGATGATATGTGGCATCAAGACTTTTTAGCCAAGCTTGTACCACCCTTAGAAGCTAATTCTGACTTAATTTTAGCTTTTTGTGACCAATATATCATAGATGCCAATAGCAAAATTAAATATGCTCAAACAGAAATAAATAGCTCCAGTTACAAGCGAGATAAACTAGCACCAGGAGTCCACAAACCATTCCACAAAATTGGATTAATAGATAAAAGTATAGCCACTGCCGCAGCCTGTGTAATTCGCAATCATGTCATTGATTGGGATACTATTCCCCCAGAGATTGGGGGTATGTGGGATTTATATTTAACCTACCTCTGCTGTATGTCGGGTTATGGTGCTTACTATCATCCAGAAAAACTCACACTATATCGAGAACATGAGGAGACTGACACCCATCTGAGTGGAAATAAAAATGTACAGGCAAAAATCCGCAAAGCCAAAAGTGAAATTTTCTGCTACAAAATTTTTATAGAAGATACTCGTATCCAAGAATTTAAAATCCACTTTCAACAAAAATGGTTAGAATCTCATACCACTCTAGGTATTGGTTTACTACGAAATGAACAGATATTATTAGCACGTGCCTATCTTTGGCAGGCGCTGAAAGAGCAAAAATTTAACCTGCGAACATTTATAGCTCTTAGTCTCAGCTTTACCCCTAAAATACTAGCTAATCAATTACTAAAGCCGGAAAAATCCCACTAGATTATTAGATTAAAATTTAGGAAATAGCAATAAAAAACTTGCTCCTTTCCATCCTGATCTGAATTCCAAAATTAATAATCAACAATATAAGTAATCAATGAAAATTTGCATTGTTACCCACACTGTAAAAAAAGGCGATGGTCAGGGTAGAGTCAATTACGAAGTTGTCCAACAAGCAATTCATCGCGGTTATCACCTAACTTTACTAGCCAGTGAAGTAGATTTAGAATTACAGCAAAATCACCAAGTGAACTGGGTTCCTATTTCTATCAAAGGGTGGCCTACAGAATTTATTCGCAACATGATATTTGCAATTAAAAGTACAAATTGGTTGCAGAAACATCGCCATGAACTTGATATAGTGAAAGTCAACGGGGCAATTACCAATGCCCCCGGAAATGTCAATGCCGTACATTTTGTGCATAACTCTTGGCTAAAATTTACCTCTCAAAAAACCCAGCCAAGGTCAGGTAAATTTTTATATAACTTTTACCAATGGCTATACACAACTTTAAATGCATATTGGGAAAAACAGGCTTTTCGTAAAGCGCAAGTAGTAGTGGCAGTTTCTCATCAAGTCGCTCAAGATTTACTAGAAATAGGCGTAGCAGAAAAATCTCTCAAAGTAATTTTAAACGGCGTTGATTTACAAGAGTTTTCTCCAGGAACGAGCAACCGCGAAAAATGGCAATTACCCGAAGGCGTACCTTTAGCACTGTTTGCAGGGGATATCACACTACCTCGCAAAAACTTAGATACAGTCTTAAAAGCATTAGTCTCAGTTCCTGAGTTACATCTAGCCGTAGCCGGAAATACCCAAAGAAGTCCTTATGTTCAGCTAGCAACATCACTGGGATTAAGTGAGCGAGTACATTTTTTAGGACAAAGGTCTGATGTACCAGAACTCATGAAATCCGTAGATTTCTTGGTTTTCCCGTCACGTTACGAGCCATTTGGCTTAGTAATTATTGAAGCCATGGCTTCTGGGTTACCTGTAATTACCGCAAGTTCCACCGGTGCGGCTCATTTGGTCACTCCAGAATCTGGAATAGTTTTGTCAGACTCAGATGATGTAGAAGCATTGACACAAGCATTGCAATTACTAACTAGCCATCGCTCCTTGCGCCAACAAATGGGAAAAGCTGCCCGTTCAGTGGCAGAACAACATAGTTGGACAAATATGGCACAAACTTATGTGAATCTATTTGAAGAATTAATTAATTATGAGAAATACAGTTCTCATCCCCACCTATCGCCGTCCTCTGGATCTATCACGCTGCCTTTTGGCACTGCAAGCACAAACTAAATCGGTCTATCAACTCATTCTAGTAGTTCGAGATACGGATAGAGAAACTTGGCAATTTCTAGCTCAATTCCATGGACAAAACTTACCACTGCAAACTGTCAAAGTCACAGAACCAGGAGTAGTAGCCGCACTCAACGCCGGACTGGTAGCAGTTACCGGAGACATTGTTTCCATTACCGATGATGATGCAGCACCTCATCCTGATTGGTTAGAAAGAATCAACGCTCACTTTATCAATGATAGTTGCGTTGCCGGTGTCGGCGGTCGTGATTGGGTACATCATGGCAATAAAATCGAAGACGGTCAACGGTTAACCGTTGGTAAGTTGCAGTGGTTCGGACGGGTAATTGGTAATCATCATTTAGGAGTAGGAGAACCCCGGGAAGTGGATGTCCTCAAAGGTGTAAACATGAGTTTTCGTACCCAAGCTATCGGGCAATTACAATTTGATCAACGAATGCGTGGTACTGGAGCCCAAGTACATTTTGAAATGGCATTTACTCTTTCTTTAAAGCGGGCTGGGTGGAAAATGATTTATGACCCTCAAGTAGCGGTGGATCACTATCCAGCTCAACGTTTTGATGAAGACCAACGCCACAATTTTAATGAAACTGCTTTTATTAACTTAGTTCATAATGAGACTTTAGTGATACTAGAACATTTGCCGCGATCGCGCCATCTTCTGTTTTGGCTATGGGCAGTATTAGTGGGAACAAGGGAAAGCTTAGGTTTGATACAATGGTTGCGATTTATACCCAGTCAAGGTAAACTTGCCGGACAAAAGTTAATCGGATCTTGGCGCGGACGTTGGCTAGCACATCAACAATTTGTAATTCGTAATTCGTAATTCTTAATCACAGCCACATTAACTATACTGTTCAATGTTCACTGTTCCCTACTCCCTGTTCAATATCAACTTGGCAGATTCATTGTGATTTCCAAACAAACACATTTCAATAGTTTTTTAGAATCACCCTTTTTTCCCCAACAGCGATCGCTACAGGGTTGGTTGGCTATTTTCGGCTTTTTGCTCCTGAATATAGTTTGCTATTTTGCCGGTGCGGCTAGTTTTTTGCCCTTAGTTTATCCTGCCACAGCTTTAGTGGTAGCCTTATTTTTATACTTGAGGCATCCCATCCTCTATGTTGGCTTTAGTTGGTGGATATGGTTCCTTACACCCTTGGCTACTCGCTTAGTTGACTATCGAATTGGCTGGGACCCCACCCGCCAGATGCTTCTAGCACCTTACTTAGTAGTTTTCCTCACTATAGGAACATGGTTACGCCACGCTCCTCGCTCTGTCCATCAGGGAGGAATGCCGTTTATTTTGGCTTTTATTGGTGTTTTCTATAGTTTTTTAGTGGGTCTGATTTATAATCAACCCCTTCCTGTGGCAAGAAGTTTTTTAGATTGGCTCAGTCCCATTGTCTTTGGATTTCACTTATTTATTAACTGGCGAGATTATCCCAGCTACCGCCAAAATTTTCAACGTGTATTTTTCTGGGGTGTGTTGATTTTAGGCATTTATGGCATTTATCAATTTGTGGTAGCACCTGAGTGGGATAGATACTGGTTGATAGAATCCAAAATGTTTACAAGTTCGGGAAACCCTGAACCTTTTGGAATGCGTGTGTGGAGTACTTTGCACTCCCCCGGACCTTTTGCCTATGTCATGCAAACAGGGCTACTCTTATTATTTACCAATTCAGGAAGTTTAATTTTTCCCGCTTCAGTCGTTGGTTATTTGTCGTTTTTGCTTACACAAGTACGTACTAGTTGGCTGGGGTGGTTATTAGGAGTAGTGATTATTTTTGGCTCAGTAAAAGCCCGTATTCAAATGCGCTTAATTGCTATCATCTTAATCATGTTTATGTGTATTGTTCCCTTAGCAAACATTGAGCCTGTTTCTGATGTTGTTACCGAGCGTTTTGAAAGTTTTTCTAATTTGCAAAAAGATACTAGCTTTAGAGATAGATCGGGAAACTATGACAGAAATTTAAGTTTAGCTCTTACTAATGTTTTGGGTAACGGGTTAGGAAATATTTGGAAGGTGGATGATAAAACTGGTCAATTAGAAGTCTTTGTCCTTGATAGCGGTATTTTAGATATGTTTTTTACCTTGGGCTGGCTAGGTGCGATACCTTATCTTAGTGGGTTAGTCATGATATTAATTAGCCTATTTAAGTATAATGAAGCGTATTTTGATAGTTTTGTCAGCACCGCCCGAGCCATTGGGCTTAGTTGTTTTGTACAGTTAGTTGGCAATAGTGCCATGCTAAGTGTAGCAGGTATGATTCTTTGGGGATTTTTGGCTATGGCCATGGCAGCCCACAAGTACTATCAACATCAAGGAATCAATACTGTCAACACCAACTTTCCATAGAACTCAATATCACCTTTCCCCTGGTTGGCTGTGGGCGGGGAATTGGGGGGTTTTTGTTAAAAATACCACAACTTTATTCAGCAACTACAAATTTATTCCAGAAATATTCCAGTGCAACATCTCTACTTGGTAGAATTCAGGGTGAGATCCAAGGGAACACTAAAGATATGGTATCCACCCACACGAATTTAAATATTTCCGCCATAGAAGCAGAATACAGTCAAAGAACACCAAGGGAAATTCTCAAATTCGCCCTAGAGAGTTTTAATAATATTTCCATTTCCTTTAGCGGGGCTGAAGATGTTGTCCTGATTGATATGGCATCCAAAATTACTAAAGAATTCCGTGTTTTTACACTAGATACCGGACGGTTGCACTCGGAAACATATCAGTTCTTGGATCAGGTAAGACAACATTATGGCATTAAATTAGAAGTCCAATTTCCAGATACAGCTGAAGTACAAGCTTTAGTAGAAGAAAAGGGATTGTTTAGTTTTTACCAAGATGGCCATAAAGAATGCTGTGGGGTTCGGAAAGTCAGACCATTACGCCGCAAACTCAATACCCTTGATGCTTGGATTACGGGACAGCGCAAAGACCAAAGCCCCAGTACCCGCAACTATATACCTGTTGTTGAAGTTGATACTGCTTTTTCTACCCCAGACCATCAATTAATTAAATTCAACCCTCTAGCAAACTGGTCTTCTGCACAAGTGTGGGAATACATCCGCGCTTTAGATGTACCTTACAATAAACTACACCAACGGGGTTTTATCAGCATTGGTTGTGAACCCTGCACTAGACCTGTATTACCCAACCAGCATGAACGAGAGGGCCGTTGGTGGTGGGAAGAATCCACTGCGAAAGAGTGCGGTTTGCACATTGGTAACTTACCAAAATAAACTACTACATTCCCATCCCTGGTCATGAATTGACACTCCCACCTCCTCTTCACAAAGGTAGGTTTTTTACATTGTCCCCAGGGCTAGACTTGAAAGACAAGGGGGTGAAAAAACACCCCTTTAAGAGCTATTAAAAGCAATTGATGGAGAAAAAAAGATGGGATGGGAATAAGCCATCTTTTTAAACAAATGCCTTTGCCATTAAGTAAATCAGCGATAATGGTGGGTAATCCTTGGAGAAAACAAGAAATTTCACCGCCACTTTCCCGGACAAAAAAGGGTTTGGGGGGCTGATGACCAAGAGGAAATGGATGTGCAGACCTCTAACCTGTGCCTTGGCGGATGGGTTTTGGCTCCCTGGATTTTTCTATAATTTGGCAAATCTTGGTTTCCTGAGACTCTATGCTCTCAGTGAGCTTAAACTGAACTAATGCCCTGGCTAAGTTGTGTTCTGGATGCTGAATTTTAAAATAGACATTCCCGGCTAAATAGTCAGTAAAAAATCTGACCCCCAATTCAAAAGCAATCAAGCGAATGGCAGCGTAAATGTAGTGATAGTCATTCTCTATGAAAAAACCTTGAGCAACATTAAGATAACCCTGTAAAATACCTTGACACAAGTCAGTATCAAAATACACTGTTTCCCATTGCTCTGTTTCTTCTCCAGCGGGATTGCAACCTGATCGCAAACAATCACCAATATCGTAATGCACTAGTCCAGGTTTCACAGTATCTAAGTCTATGACGCTAACTGCTTTTTGATTTTCAGTATCAAACAACACATTATTAATTTTAGGATCGCCGTGCATTAGGCGCAGTGGCAGTTTGCCTGTAGCTTTAGCATCTTCTAAAATATTGGCAAACTTGCTGCGTAGCTGGCCACCATAGGTATCGCTGACAAATTTGAAGCAATAATTAACCTCTGGAGATGAGCGCCAGTTGGCTTTGGCCACCACTTTCTCATAGTTCTGAAGATAAAGAGGTGTAATATGAAATCCTGGTAAAGTATCCGCGAGTTTTACTGAGGGTAAATCACTAATTAAATTGTGGAACATCCCCAAAGCATAGCCCACTTGTTGAGCCTGTGAATTGTCTAACAAAGTATCGAAAGACTGAGCATTTTCCACAAAGCTCATAGCCCGCCAGCATCCACCATTGTCATCTTCCCACAAGTCTTGAGTATCGTGAGTTAATAACACACGGGGAAACTCCCAGCGCCCATTAATTGGGGTGCGTTGTAGGCGATGGCAAATATGATCCGTTAAAGTACGCATATTCTGCATTACAAGTTGTGGCTGGCGAAACACCTGAGTATTAATGCGTTGCAGGACAAAATGTTTACTCCCAGGGGCATCCACAGTTACCAAGAAAGTATCATTAATATTACCATTCCCTAAGGATTGAA
Source organism: Umezakia ovalisporum Ak1311 (assembly GCF_029891685.1). Lineage (NCBI taxonomy): Bacteria > Bacillati > Cyanobacteriota > Cyanophyceae > Nostocales > Nodulariaceae > Umezakia > Umezakia ovalisporum. The sequence goes on from NZ_JANQDJ010000054.1 coordinate 66,848, forward strand.
TGCCGGTCACCTTTCCTTGAGAGGTAAATTGTTCAGCTATTGCAATTAAATTGATTTGTTTTGTCATCTTCCTTGACCTGCACTACTCCCCACACACATTGCACAAAGGCCACAGGGGATATGGTAGCCTAAGTTTCACATCAGCACAGGACAAAATAGATTTTCAATCACTGAGGAATTGCGCCCAAGGCAACAATGGCCTGGAACCGGCTACTTCTAAGCATTCTTTGGAAAAATCCCACTCCAATGCAATAAGATATGGTATTTTCTGTGCTACAGATATTAATATTTGCTACATCTGACCATATTTTTGTTATTTAAATCTTACACAGATTTTCCAGCCAAAGCCTCAAACTGCATCCAGCAAAGATATAACCCACGGGGTACATGAAAGCAGCCCTTCCATTTACCACCTTTGAGATTTAACAACACATCCCCACGGCCATTGAGATAGCCGAACCACTCACCGTGTTCTGGATCAGGAAAGTGTGACCAAGTATAACTGTGCATCTTTTGATACCATTGCCAGCACAGGTCACGCCCCGTCAAACCATAGGCCATGGCCAAAGCCACCAAAGACTCTAAATGTACCCACCACAACTTTTGGTTCCATTCCAATTGCTGTGGAGGATGACCATCTGCATCCATAAAATAATACAACCCGCCGTATTCATTATCCCAAGCAAAATTGAGAATATTTAGCACCACATCAACAGCTTGGTTAATAGTATTAGTATCCTTTGTCCGCTTGGCGATATCCATAATAAACCACATAGCTTCAATACCGTGACCAGGATTAATTAACCGCCCTTCAAAGCAATCAATCTTGGAACCATCAGGGGCAACATTCTCATACATCAACCCTCGTTCCAAGTTGAGAAAATCCCTCATTACCTCATCAACAGTGCTAGCCAATACATTGTCCAGGGTTTCACTCGGTAGCAGCCATTCCATTTCCAAAGTCAAATTAGCTAAAATCATGGGTACAGCCAAAGACTTCATCGGGCGTGTGCCAGCATAAATCTTATTATATTTACCTTTAGGATTATCCTGGCGACGCAACACATTGTTGTAAGCTTGCATTGCTACGTCCTTAGCCCAATCTTCCCCAGAAGCCAAAGCATATTGGCTAAATGCCATAGCCGCAAAACAATCAGAAAATATGTTGTAAGGTTGCACTAGGGGCTTACCTTCACGGGTAAGGGCAAAATACCAGTTACCATCAGCATCTCTGCCATGTTGCGCCAGAAAATCAGCTCCATTTTTGGCAATTTTCAACCAATTATCCCGTTTTTCTAGGCGATTATACAGCATTGCAAAAGTCCACACCTGACGATTTTGCAACCAGATAAATTTATCTGTATCATAAACCCCACCTTCACGATTAATACAAGTAAAATAACCACCATGCTCCCAGTCGAGGGAGTATTTTTCCCAAAATGGAAGTACGTCATTGAGGAGAGCGTTCTTATACAGTTGAGCCAGAGCTTGTAAATCGTACTCCATATATTCACTTTCCTTGTGTATCAAAACCAATAATTTAATTATGTTGACTGTTGACTGTTCAAATTGTGAATCAGTGATACAAAATTTGAGCAATTAATGACTCTATTCTTAATAGACAATGAACTTTATCTGGGTAAAACGCAAAAATTGTAAATTTTTATTGCAGGATTCAACACTTCTGTTTAATTATTCTAAGTTAGAGACGTGTCGGACAGAGAATATAGACTTCCCCATCAAATAGTCAGTTGAAAACCGACCTCAGCTATGGGACTCCCCAAAGCGCTACTAATTCATTCCCCGGCTCCCCAACCTCACATAAGATTTGGAACACAAGGAGGTATTGTAGACAAGGAAGTTATGCCTGTTATAAAAACAGGGAGTAGGGAAGAAGAAACAGTCAACATACTCTAAATCTTCATACCAATCATTTGAAAAGCCTGTTTAATTTCTTCGGCTAATGAATATTTTTGTTGCTGTGTATAAAGTTCCACAGCCAAACGATAAGTGGACAACATTTCTCTGAAATGTTGTACTTGATTATCTTTACCTCTAATATTTAATAAAACCCAACCTAAGTTGTGATGAGCTTCTGCATAACTTGGTTGTAACTGAATAACTTTTTCCAGATAAAAGCGGGCTTTTGTCCATTCCCCTAACTTTCCATACAAAGTCCCTAGACGAAATAACACAAAAGGATGATGAGGAAACTTTTGATTCTCAGCTTCGTAAACTTGAATTGCATCTCGAAAATTTTCTAGATGTTCCTGGGTAATTCCCTGATTAATTATCACCCATTGAGGGACTTGTAATTTACGACTTCCTTGCTCAAAACTAACAAGGGCTTCCTTCCATAGCCCTTGTAAAGCTTTTCTCCAACCTTCAAGTCCTAAAGCAAAAGCACTATCAGGTACTTGAGTAATAAATTCTTGTATCCGTCTTTCTACATCCTTTGATTGCTGGGTAACCACGGCTTTTTCTAAAGCCTTAATTAAATAAGGATACACCCATTGCTGTAATATTTGAGAATTTCGAGATGAATTTTCTTTAGACTTAAAAATTGCTTGTGTAGCCGCACGAATTGCTAACTTCCATTCCTCTTGATTTACAGCTATCCATGCTTGTAGTCCCAAAGCAAAAGTGCAATTACTATCTAGTTTCAAAGCTTGAGTAACAGCTATTTTTGCTGCTTCCCAATTACCACATTTACCCAAAGCCCAAGCCAAATTAGCCTGAATCCAGGTTTCTTGGGGAGCTAACTTCCCTGCTTGTTGCAAATTTTTCATCCCTTCTGACCAATTGGCAACACGGCAATTAACCAGCCCTAAAACCCCATATCCCCTACCATCATGTGGTTGTAATTGAATTGCCTTTTCAGCAGCAATTCTAGCTTTATTATCGTTAACATGAATTTGAATTAATGCCAATTCTACTGCTGCTTCGCCATGGTTTGGTTCTGTTTTTAAATAATTTTCATAAGCTTGAATAGCTGCTGTTAATTCACCTTGTTTGACTAATTCCCGAGCTCCTTTTTGGCCAGGAGAAACAAAGTTGCCATTTAAAGCATTAATTAATTCATCGGCTGTTTGGAATCTCTCTTCAACTCTAAATTTCATCCCCGTCAAAATCACTTTTTCCATTAAAGGACTGACATGAGGACACAATTGGCGAGGGGGTATCAATGTATCTGATATAGCTCTGTCTGTAGCAGCAACAGGTAACTGTTGAGTTAATAATTCATACATTGATGCACACAAAGCATAAAAATCTGTGGCTGGCCAACGCTGACTACGGTAACTATACTGTTCAAGAGGAGCATATCCTGGTGTTAAAGTGACACTCATTTCCCGAGTTTGCCCAGCAATAAATTCTTTTGTAGCGCCAAAGTCAATTAATACTGGTCTATCTTGGTCATCAATTAAAATATTATCTGGTTTAATATCTCGATGTAATAACTTTTGTTTATGAACTATTTTTAATGCTTCCGCAATTTGAATAAAATAATGTTTAATCCGATGTTCTGGTAGTTTACCTTCTTCCTTTAAAATTTGATATAAACTTTTGCCATTCAAAAATTCCATCACTAGGTAAGCTGTATTATTCTCTTCAAACCATTCATATACTTTCACAATATTACTATGGGTACATTGTGATAAATAATTAGCTTCAATTTGAAAGTTTTGCAACTGTTTTTGACGCTCAACTGGAGTGATGGAATGAGGCCAATATACTGTATTTCCGTTTCTAGCAGCTTTTTCTGGCCAAAGTTCCTTAATAGCTACCTGGGCTGAATTTTGTAAAAACACTCCTTTATAGGTGATGCCAAAACCACCTTCTCCTAAAACTTTTTCTATTTGATATCTTCCTTGTTTTAAAGTTGTCCCTGGGGGTAATTGATAAGTGGATAAACTAGAAGTAGAAGTTAAAGGAGAACCACAGGCGACACAATTAATTGTGTTGTCAGGATTTTCAGTGAGGCAAGTAGGACATTGAATAGTCATTAGCAAATATAAATAATAAAAACTCAATGAAAATCTTGTAGTGCGGGTACACATGGCTAGGCTCAGTACAAATGTTACTGGCTACAACCCTAGTTCACTAAGGTAAAATTTGCTGTCAATATTTTTTTCTACACGACATTTTAAGGCTAGGAGAGTTGCGTTATCAGATGCACCCCTTTGTAATACTTTTTCAATGCTTTGATCTACAGATAATTGTAAATCTTCATGAGGATTAAATATTTCTAATAGTTCATTTTCCCTCACTAAATCCCAAACTCCATCAGAACATAGTAGTAAAATATCTTCGTTCTCGAGTTTCATGGCTAATTCTTGATTTGTACGGCTTAAATCTTGAACATAACCATCGCTTAGTCTTTGTTTTGCACCTAAAAATTTTGTCAGTACATTTCGGTCTGGATGGTTAATACTTTCTTCTAGAGTAATTTGACCACTGGCTACTAACATAGCAATCAGTGAATGATCTTCACTTAACTGACGGATTTCTCCTTGGCGCAGCAGATAAATTCGACTATCTCCCACATGGGCAATCATTAACTGTTGAGCCATAGCTAAAATGACACTTAAGGTAGTTCCTCCATCTTGGACATAGGTGGCTACAGATTCATTGACTTTTGTAAATAATGCAATTAACCATTCATTGCGTTGCTCTGGGGTTTTCAAATTAGGGGAAATACGTTCTTCCAGCACTATTTGCACAGCTAATTTACTGGCTAGTTCACCTTGAGACATTCCTCCCATCCCATCAGCGATAACTCCTACAATCATGGTTTCAGTATCACTTAATTGCTGTTGTCTAACTCCATAGTTATCTTCATTATGTAATCGATGAGTTGAAAGTCCTACAGTGGAGCGACTGGCAATATTCCACTGAATTTTCACTGTGCTAACTTCTTGACGAGTTTCCACTAATATGCCCAATAGTTGAGGTAAAGCAAATCTTTCTTCGGGAATTGGCGACAGGGAAATTTTGAGAATTTGATAAATCTGAGGAATGGGGCGAATTTTTACCTCAATAAACTGTCCTTGGGGTAAAGTTTGTTGGTGAATAGCATGATATAGTAGTGCCCCTACAGTATAGCTACCCATGGATTCATGAATATGATTTTTACCATAGGCAAGTTCAGGGGCACAATAATCTCCCAATAATCCAGAGGGGAGTATTTCACCCACTGGGTAAGCACTAGTTAAATCAAAAAACTGCATGGGAGTTCCTATTTGCATTAATTGAGGAACAATGGAAATAAAACACCAATTGCGTTGATGCACATATCGTAAAAATTGGCAGACTTGGCCAGTCATAAATAAAGATTCTTCTAAGGAATGCTCTATTTTTAACCAAGTTGCTAATGTTTGATCTTCCTCTGGGAGGGCGGTTAGCAAAATGAGTTTATTGGTGGATGAGTTAGAGATGATTTCTTGTTCTGGATAATATTCTTCCTCTAAATAGTTAGATTCGCTAACCACTAATTCCCGGTTATCTTGGTGATTTTCTATTTCTTCCGGCTGTTTATCTTTTGCCTTGTCCTTCCCTGGCTCAAGGTTAATGATTACAGATTCCGCTATGGTGTAAGCTAGAAGTTCAGCAACCATTTTATAATCGCCGAGTATTTCCCTTAGTTGTAATTCTCGGCTGAGTCCGCTTTCAATTTCGCCTACCCGGAGCAAACCTAATTTACCTGTTGCTAAAATATTAACTTTGAAGTAATAAACATCGGTGATAAATTCACCCAGATAGGATAAAACTTCTAGGTTAAAATTTTCTAGAGTCAAGCTAGTATTGAGTTCAATTACTAAACTATTAGTGGTGTCTATGGGCAAAGAGGACATAGGGACTTTCCATTATTATATTTTTAACGAGTTTGGAATAAAAACCGAACTTTACCAAAGGCAATTTCATCACCGGAACTTAAAGTTTCAGGTCTGGTAATTCTGGATCCAAAGCGAGTCTGTCCCACGGATTTAATAAAAATACCATTTGTAGAGCCGAGATCCTTAACTTGCCAAACTCCCCCCTGTTGGTATATTTGTCCATGGTTGCGTGAAACCGTTTCACCACCAAAAAATGTTTCTAGGTCAATATCAACAGGCCCTGTATCTGAGTCAAATATCCCCACAATGGCATTACTATCTAAAATAAATTCTGGAACTGGGGAATTGGTTTGTTTACTAATGAGCTTGGCGGTTGTACTAGTGGTAGCTACGGTGGGAGGAATGGGCTCAGGTGTGGGATGGTGGGGTTGTGGTATTTGTGGGGATAATATTTCTGTTTCAAAAACAGTAGATGCTGGTGTTGTTATGGCTGGTGTTGTTATGTTTTGTAGTTCTGAACCACAAGCACCGCAGAATTCTGCATATTCTGGGTTTTGATCATAACCACAGCTAGAACAGGTAATCATTGGATATAAGTCCTTTGTGAGTTAAGTGGATAAATGTAAATAAATGTCATTGGTCAGGGTTATTGATGTGTGGTTAGGTCCCTGTTAGTTTCCGCATTTCTGTTTCTGAAAGTTGCTCGTTAATGTCGTTATTCATTTTTACAGTTTTACCCTTGGCTCCCATTTTCACGGTTTTACGAGTTCCGGCAGAAATTTTGCGGGTTTTGCGTAACTCGTCTTGAGCGCCATTGAGAGATTCGGCCATTGCTTCGTTACCAATTTTCACTGTCATCCGTCGTGCGGTGTCTAAGAGTTGTTCTGCTTTTTGAGGATTTTGTTCAGCAATTTTTGTAGCTTGGTTAATAATGTTGGCAATATTGCACTGTTGAACATAATCCATTACCTCTTGATCTACTTGTGCTGCGCCTCCTTGACCAGGGACAAATTGCACCACTACATTTTGAGGCGGTAACTCACCACGTAGTTTTTGTCCTGGAATATCGTAGGTTAAGCCCAGTTGAGCAATGCGAACACGAGATGTAGGGCGGCTATCCATGCTGAATTCAAGAATAAAGATAGTTTCATCGTTACCAGCTGCATTACCAAGAGGATGAGGATCTTGATTTAAGGGAAATTCCGCTTGGGTAGGGTAGGCGCGAACAATGCGGCTGAGTTCTACACCTTTAACAGTTTTGATGGTTAAGGCTAGGTTGGTGATAACTTCTTGTTGGGCTTGGGTGTATTCATCAATGATTTTGCTGGGTAAATCTAAAATAGAAACTTGAGTACCAATGGCATTTCCGGGAACAATATAAAGTAATGTCCCACCAGTGGAGTCACTGAGATGAGTCAGTAAGTCTTCGTTGAAATCTTCCCCAACTCCTAAAGCAGTAATGGGGATGTTGTGGGTAGCAAAATCTGATGCAATAGTTCGACATTGATCATCGTCAAATGTTTGACCATCGGTAAATAAAAGGGTACGGCGCACGGTCATTTGTTGATTGCTTAACATATGTAAAGCACGGCGCAAACCTAAACCCATACGAGTCCCACCAGAAAAGTTGCGGAGTTTAGCGATCGCATCTTGTAATTGGTTGATTTCTGTAGCACTGGTTAAGCCTATAATCTGGGAAGCCGAATCATCAAACTGCACTAAGGCCATGCGATCGCTTGGTCCTAACCTGCCAGAATCTATTAAGGCTAACAAGGACTCGATAACAATATCAATTTTCGATTTACCTCCAGTTACCTCCATATATTCCTTACCGTCAACTGTATAATTATTACCAGTAGGAATGCTATGTCCCGCAACTATTTCATACATTGACCCACTGGTATCAATGACAAAAGTAAAAGTAGTGGAAGGAGGAATAGCAGCTACATCTTTTGTGGGTCGCAGTTTCAGCATGAGAAATAATTTTTGTCCGGCTGTGTCCGCAGGCATAAATTCCCGATGAGGGCGAAGGGTTAAATTCAGTACATTTGGTATCATGGTTTTTTTTATTAATAACTGGGAAAATCAGTAAATTGTGGTAACTTGTCGTAAGTTATTAAATTTCGTCAACATCAGCAAAAATTTAAAGTCGGTAACATTCCTAATTGGGGTTCTATATCTAATAAATTTGGAGTGATAATAGTAGGAATTTCTTGATTTCCTTGTTCATCTAATTGTTCAATGTTTGCTTCTATTAGTAAAGGTAAATTCAGAGTAATATTGCTATTTCTAAAACCTTCTTTAATATCTTGTATCCAAGTCTTAATGATTTGATTGAGGTGGCTATCTTTGATAGCACATAAGCTTTGGTTTTGCATATCTATTCGCAGTTTTTCACGTAGTTGTTCATTAAAAACTTGCTCAGGGTTATTTTCTTCCTGGGGCAGTAAATCCAAAATATAAGTATATTCTTGCTCAAAACCTTTGACACTGAGAGAAAATTTATATTTGACCATGAAATTTTTCACCTCACAAGTTATAACTATGAATAACTATCAATGAGGACAATACTGACATATTTCACCAAGGCTCCTTACTTCTTCTTCTATTCATTCACAGCAGAGGATTTTACTTCTAAGGTGATGTTCCCAAACTTACGTTTATCGCCTATATTCAGTTGTTGCATGAGTTTTGTCATATTTTTTTTGGCTGCATATCTTTCGTCAAATTCCATGATAATATCATCTTTTTCTCTGTAAATTTTAGCGGTAATAGGTGTAAAACCTGCGGAAGCATTTAAAGGTATTTGGGCATCAAAAGAACTACCAATTAAGATTGGTTTTTTGCCTAATAAATATGATGTTTTTTCCGTGGATGTCCAATGTACTAAAAGATAGGGTTCTTGACTTAATTGTTTTTGTTCCACCCAAGCAATCATTAAACCAATAAAAAAACCAAGAATGGATGTACCCCATAAACGACCAAAAATATCACCAAAAGCATTAGCAGCAGTTACAAAACCTATAGCTCCGATAGTACCGCCAACACCACCACCAAATAAAGCATTTTTTAGTTTAAGATTAGGGACAAAAAACTGGGTTCCACCTCCCACTAATGCTCCTAATATCACCCAACCAATTATTCTGCTGAAGTGTTCTAAAATAGAAATACTAGACAAAGGAAAAAAAAGTAATTGACTCACTGAACCCGCAATCATACCTGCGGCGAGACTACCAATGGTGCTAACGCTTCCTTTACCCACTGTTAACCAAGGACGGTGCATATATTGGTTTTGTCCTACAATGAGGGACAAGGAAATTCCCATGGCTAAAAATGCTGTCCAAGCGCCAATGCGTAGGACGGAGTACAATAAACCATAATCCCCTGTAGCACTAGATTCCACTAATTGTTTGTAAATTGCAGCTTCAGCATTACGAAAGGCTTGGTCGAAGTTACCAGAGTCGGCATAAAATACCAAAGATTCATCCCCTGTCAACTGTGTTAAATAATTTATATCAGCATCTCCAGTTGCTACAGCAATTAAGTTAATTTTCTCATTTCTCGCCACTTGAGCTGAGTTATAGGCCAGATCGGGGTCATTTGCTATACCGTCAGTAAATAAGAGAATATTAGGCTGTAAGTTAGTGGATTGTAATTCTGCTACTGCTGCGTCTATCCCTTCAGCCATTGGAGTACCACCATTTTCTGATAAGGAAGTGATGGCATTTTCAAGGGTGGTGACATTATTAGTTAAAGGGGTGACAGTATTAACTTCTAAGCCAAAACTAACCACAGCTAACTGGTCTTGGTCTAAATTACGACGTTGTATGAATCTAGTTGCAGCAGTTTTTACCTCTGTCAACTTACCGTCAATCATACTTGAAGAAGTATCAATTAACAGCACAATTGCTTGGGAAGTTTGTTCTCCAGCTGGCGCTAGCTTAGTTAAAGCTAGTAATGGTTCTCCCAATAACATGGCGGCCATTAAACACCCCATTGCGCCATATATTGCAAATAGTAGGGGTTTATTTCGTCTCAGGATTCTAAATATCTTTTGCATTTTCCAGATAAACCTCAAAATAAATTTACAAACCAATCAAACTTTAAATAGCCTTTTCTTTAGTTATCTGTTCATAGACCCTACGTGATATTTCAGGAAAAATTTCTTTATCTTGATAAAATCTTGGGTCATCCCCAAAAATTACTAAGATATATTTATGTTTGCCATCTGGACTACCTATAATGGCTGCATCGTTACGAGTCTTTGAATTCCAACCCATTTTTGATAAAAAGTAAGTATTTTCTTGTAAACCTTCACCCAAAAAACCTTCAATGGCATTAAATTGTTTATTTTGCCAATCTTCTTTTTTTAAGCTCCTTTTCAAAAGAGTTTTCATTTCACGACTATATTGTTTAGATATTGATTTTTCTTGCTCAATCTCTAGCAGTAAACGAGCAACATCACGAGTTGTAGTATAATTCCTTATGGGAACAGGATAAACTTCATTTTTACGTATTTGTAAATCTCTACCCATAGGACTATGATTGTCACTATAAGAAATAGGAAATAACTTCTGGCTAATATTTATTGGATCATAACCAGCTTTTTGAAAAAATTTATTTAAAGAGAGACGCTTCTGATACCATTTCTGAAATTCATCGCCACTTAATTTATCGCCAGATTGTGTTCCAGTAATTTTATCTACTATTAAGCTAGCAGACTCATTATCAGAATCTTGAATCATCTTATGTACAGCTTTTTGAGGTATTTCTGTTACATATCCTTCTTGATATAGTCCATATAAATATACCATCCAGAATAATTTTATAATACTAGCGGAAAATCTTGGTGTACTATCTGAATGTCCAGCATAGTTACAACATTGATGACTATTTACATTAATTAAACTTATAGATAAATGTTCTGTGTAAATATTTCTTTCACGAACATAATTTACAATATCGTTAACTATGCTTTGCAGTTCACCATCATAATTATATCTATTTGTTTCTTTATTGGGTGTATAACTTATTTTCGACTTTACTTGTTTATAATCCTCCCGTGGAATAAAACTTATATTTGGGTTGTACATTATGTCATAACTATTATCATTTAGCCTTGTAAGTAGTTGTTGTTCCTGAGATGATTGATAAGTTCTTATTGTTGGTTTACTTTCTGTTGTTGGTAAGGGTTCAACAGGAGAATACAACGGAGACGGAGACGTAGACAGAGACGTAGACTGAGCCTGAGACTGAGTAATTTTAGGTCTATCAGAAACCGGAGGAATTTTAGCTTGAGAATTTTGCCTTTGAATAACTTTATCTATTAATAGTCCAAAAACTATTAGTGTTGATAATAAAACCACACAGGCTAAAGAAAATCTTTTTAAATTGATAGACATTTTCTTTTTAAGAATTATTTTACGGACTTTAACATTTTTATTCATTAACTTACCTTCTTGTAATCGTAAATTTTCCAAATCCCATTTTCTTTTTCAAATGTGTAGATAAATTCACCACGGTAAGGACCTGAATTTTTTTTGTCAATTCCATTCTTACCATGAAGATATAATTCTTCAAAAATTTTTACTTTCATATATGGTCTTTTACCTGAATTAGAAAAATCTATTATTTTTGTAATTTCAGATTTTTCATAGGTATAGTAAGCATTATTATTCTCTAACCAAGCAACTGGTCCATTAGGTTTAGTAGTAAATGAATAGAGCTTACCTGTAGTTAATTCTTCCACTAAGCTAGTATCATAAGGTGGCCCAAAAATTTGAGGTTTAGCTGCATACCAATTTTGTACTATCTCTAATGCTTGTTTTTGAGAAATATCATGTACTGGTTCAGCAGGAGATACAGGAAAGGATGGAGAGGGACTATAGGAAGGAGTTCGTCGTGGCTTGGGGATTGAGGAACCAGTGGGAGTGACATTAGATGTATCAGTGGTTGTAGCTACAGCAGGTTGGGGGGAGAAAGTATTTGCAGAAATTTCATTTGAAGGGGAAGTTACAGGGGCTGGAGTAGAAGATACTTCAACGCTACTTAATGTCATTTCTAAATCAAATGTTCTTAAACCTTGAGGTGCAGAAACTTGAATAATATATTTTCCATTTTTAGGTAATTCCGTAGTTTTAATAATTTGGTTATCTGGTGTATAAACCCAAAGACAAATATCAGCATTAGTGGCGTAACTAAGTTTTTGACCTGAATTTGCATCAAATTTATAACCCATAGATTTAGTGGAACTAACTTGACCAGATGTTGTTAGTTTCTTATCATTCAGCTTAATTTCTTCTACATCTTCTTGAGCCAAAGAAACTGGTGGTTTGTCTAAACAACCAGCAGATGATGAATTTAATGCTGGTTGAGTGCATCCGTATATTGTTAATAGTGTCCAGCAAATAGTTAGTTTTTTCATTAACTTAGTCAACAATAAAGTAAACATATTTTAACCATCAAGGTGCTAATTTACGGTTAAATAACCAACTGTCAGTATCGTCATTCCATATTAAATAAATCCGCTTTTTACCGTCTTCATAAATTCTTCCACCCTCCAGCACATAGGATAATTCAGCATCTACTACAGCTTTATCAGTATTTTGATCAATGAGTTTAATATCACCAATATTTATTTCTGTCACACTATTCCACCATTCTTCATATTGAGAAGAACTACCAGAAATACTTTGAAATCCAGGAGAAAGACTATTCCATGTTTGCTCATATTGACGATTTTTAAGGGCTATGTAATAATCTCTGACAAAATCATCTGCATTTGGACGTAATTTAGATTCTGTTTGAGAATCAATTACAGGCTCATTAAAATCTGGAAGAGATGGTACAGATAAAGGAACTAAAGTTTCAGATGGTACAGATGAAGGATCTGGAGTTTTAGATGCTACAGGTGCAGGAACTGGAGTTTTAGATGGTACAGATGAAGGAACTGAAGTTTTAGATGGTACAGGTGCAGGAACTGAAGTTTTAGATGGTATAGGTGCAGGAACTGAAGTTTTAGATGCTACAGATGCAGGAATAGATAGTTTTGTCACACTCTTTAAGTTCATTGTTAAATCAAAACTAGTGGAATCTTTGGGTGCAGAAACTTGAATAATATATTTACCGTTAATAGGTAAAATAATAGGTGAAACACTGCTCTCAATTAACTCATTATCTGGGGTATAAATCGAAATACAAATATTTTGATTGGTTGTGTAAGATAGCTGTTGCTTTGAAGTACCATCAAAACTGTATGCTAATACTTGATTCCTCGAAATTATTCCTGATTCTGTAATAGTTTCATTGTTAAACACAATAGGTTTAGTATCTTTACCTTCCAGAATTTGTGATTTGGTAACACAATCAACTTTAGTTTGGTTACTGATTTGAGCACAAGCGGCAATTACTAAAAGTGGTAAACTAGTTAAGGACAAAGTTATAATTTTCATAAAGTTATTTCACAGCAAAATTAATCCTGTAGAGCTTCTTGTTTTAAAGCTTCCCCCCAAAAGTAAAAAGGTAATACCCCAGCAAATACCATGGCCAATAAAACACAAATAAGCATTATTAGCCGCACCATCAAAGGAAGCGATCGCCCAAATACAGTAATTCTGTAAGCTTTGGGTGGGGACTTAACAGACTCACCTCTTGGAATATTCACAACAACTTGCACATCATGTTTAGCACCACGCTCTGCATTGGGTTGGGTATAAGTAATTTCGTATTCCCCCAGTAAAGCATTAAGAAATAGTTGGAGATTTTCAGCGATAGCTTTTGCATTTCCAGAAAATTCAGTAATTCCCCCGGTTAAACTAGCGATTTCTTGCAAGCGCTTTTGATCTACAAATTCTGACTCTGGAACCTTACCACTAGCAAGGTCAGCACGGTTAGCTGGTCTACCAAGTTTATATTTTTGACCCAACTCTGTTGGTGTCAAGCCATAGCCCAAAGTATGAACAGTAATCAGAGGATTATTTTTCAAGAGTTTCTTTAAACCTTCAAAATCCTGGTTTTCATTTATTTGATTGTGATAACCATCAGAGAGCAAAATAATTGAACGTCTGGGTTGCGGTGCATCAGAATTTTCCGATGTATCAAAATTTTCATCTTCACCATTGGCGAAAAACCTGATTGCTTGATTCAAGGGTGTGTATAGGTCAGTAGAAGCACAGGGAGTGGTTTTTGCCAAGTAATCGAGGTAATTTTGTAACTTAAAATCCTTAGCACCAAAAAACTTACCCAGAGTCTCGTTATTCACAGGATAGCCTTGACAATTACTACCAGATTTGCCAAAAGGAACAATGGAAATTTGTGTATCTCCCCCACGTTGGCTTAATACTTGAATAAATTGGCGAACTGCATTAATTGCACCTGTAATTTTTTTTGTCCCCCCACGATCCAACTGATTCATACTGCCACTAAAATCTAGTAACACTATAATCCAAGCTGGAGGGGGAATAGTTTCTTCAGGGCTTTTCCAATCTTTAGTGGCAAAGGGAACTTCTTTTTCATCTACAAGTAATTTAAAATTTGTATCTTCTAGACCCATCACTGGTCTATCTGCTGAATTTTTAACTTTAATGCGAATGGTTACTCTATCATCTTTGACCCTGGGATTATTGACAATTTCTGCAACATTTTTTGCGACATTATTATTTGCCCAACTAGGAGAAGCTAAAGAAGCCACTAGGAGTATAGATAAACTAAGCTTGTGGGTCAAGGAAGCGATTGTAGTAGACAAAACGGTAGATTTTTTCTTCATGGTTTCCGTCTATATTGACTGTGTGAAAGGTCAAAAGGTAATTATGTTTTAGTAAAGTTGGTTTAGCAGAAACTAACCGATAACCATTAATTTCAATAAAAGAAATAAACTGCTGTGTAGGAACTAGATAAACTTCACGATTATTGACAACTAACTTCGCCATTTGGGGGGCTAATCCAGGGAGATAAATATGTGATTTTTCCACATCACAACCAATTTCGATTGTACCAATAGTTGGTAATTGAATTGACAAACCTTCTTCAATTTCATCAGTTTCTCCATCACTGACAAATCTCAGGATAGATTTATCTATATAGGGCGATTTTTTTTTCAAATCTTCTAATTGCAGTTGGTCATAATCATAGTTAAACTCTGTATACTCAAAACCGGTACCAGCTCTTAAAGCACCTACATAGCTAGGAGAATTGGTAATACTAAAAACCAACCCTAACAACATCCCTAAAATAGACACCCCCAAGGGGTCTTCAATATTTCTCAATCCTGTGGGTACTTGACTCAAAGCCATGCGAATCAACTCAAAAAGTACAGCCGCCACTAAACTAGCGCCACTAGCACCAGCGCAACTAGTTATTAAACGTTGACGAAATCGTTTTGGGTCTCCCGCTTCTATGGTATGCCATCGCCAACTCAAACCTTCAGCAATTCCCACAGAAAAACCAATTAACAGCCAACTAAAAGTTCTAACAATAGGACTAGGAACACTAATTATTGGTAAAAACAGAATTTGAGAAATAGTCCCAGCAATTAAACCAGCCATAGTTCCTAAACCCAGGGAAATTAGTAAAGGAATTTTGGCAGTGCGAAGGTTGAGTTTATATCTAGTGGGGTTGCTAATAAATATTTCATTCATCACCATTCCAACAGCGAGAGAAATAGCAATGCAAGGAAACAGGGCAATTTCAGGAAATTGTGGTAACAATCCCAAATCAGTCAGGAAAAATTGTCCCACATTCCAGCCAATTAAGGCTGATGTTAATCCAGCTAATATGTAAAGGTAAATTCTCATAGTTTATATTCATTTAATATTTGTTGGCATTTATCAGCACTGACTTTAGTTAATATTGTTAGTTGTTGAAAGAGCTCACCAATTTTTATCTCCATTTTTTATCTCCATAATTAATTATTTTTTTTGTTCAAATTTTCCTTAATTTCTTTTTTTAGTAACTTATATGTGTTGCCATTGGGTACAATATATCCAACTGGGTTTATTTTACTGTTACCCTCCTGAGCCTTCTTCTTCTCATATAAATATATTGCTTCAGATAATTTTCTTCTTTCAATGCCTTGTTCTAACTTTTCTCGCTCATCTTGCTGCGAACCTTGATTTACTTTAACTATTGAATAGTCGAAATCTAGACCTAAAATGTTTTTAATTTCACCAAGAACGTCTTTCCCTTTAAATTCAGGCTCCTTCTTAAGTTGTTCAATTGCAGTTATAGTTTTACTAACATTTTTGGTTTCACTTGCTTTTATTATTCTTTGTTCTTCATCTTTTGTTATCTCATATACTGGAGTCATAACAGGAGTAGGAAAAAATTGAGAACCCATCCAAAAGCTACCGCCAGATAATATGATTGAGAAAATAATCACAACTTTAATTGGCACAATGTACCCCCGGAGAAAAAAATCAACAACAACTCCAATCAAACTTACATCTCTCTTCAGAGTCAACCCTA
Organism: Umezakia ovalisporum Ak1311; assembly: GCF_029891685.1. Classification (NCBI taxonomy): domain Bacteria; kingdom Bacillati; phylum Cyanobacteriota; class Cyanophyceae; order Nostocales; family Nodulariaceae; genus Umezakia; species Umezakia ovalisporum. Next base: position 83,143 of record NZ_JANQDJ010000054.1, read on the forward strand.
AAAATGTGAATAAATATACTTTATTCTTAGGATTAGGACAAGCTCGAAGAAATACATTTTTAGGAACCTTACCCCTACTGATTTGATAAAAGTAAGCAGATAACGGATATTCTCTCAATAACTCAAATAACTGTGCCAAAGGCTCATAATCATCAATTCCATAATGGTAACCTTGGGTAATTTCATTCCAATAGTAGATGATTTTTTCCCAAGGTACTTCTTTAAACTTGAAACCATCAATGGGAAAAATAAGTTTATTACTTACTGTCCTAGTTTGGAAAGAGTGATAAATTAATTCTAAATTGTAGCGAACATCATTAATAAAATCATTGCGACATACATCCCAAGCTCTATGTTTTGTAAATAAACAACAGAAAAGTTCTGGTGTAATATCTCCTTGTAGTAACTTAGGTACTAGCAACTTAATTCCTTCAGTGAGTTTATCTTTAGGAAATTGGCTACAAATAGCACTTTGAAAATTAAAAGAAACAACTTGATGTTCATTACCACTCTTACCTAATTTCCCATTTAACCAATTTAAAAACTCTGGTAGGGTTTCTGGAATCACCATTGCCCTCAAGGTCATTAACCGCACTATTTGAGGACTATAAATTTTTTGGATTATGGCTGTTTTAGCTCCTTGGGC